>NZ_CDRJTB010000055.1:0-48436 GCF_976954365.1 Paenibacillus sp. Marseille-Q9583 | reverse complement strand
AAAAAGATGGTTTCACAGCGGAATCATGTTATTCTCACTATTTGTTTTACAAAAGTATTAAAAGGTTTAAATAAATATGTTTACAAGTCTTTTTGTCTATGCTATTTTTAAACTGAAAGTTTTAGAAAAGGACGTGAAAATCATTATTTTAGCTGCAACGCCCCCGATGGGCTGGAATAGCTGGGACTGTTACGGAGCTAGTGTTAATGAGGAAGAGGTAAGAGGCAACGCCGAATATATGGCTGCTCATTTGAAGGGATTTGGCTGGGAATATGTTGTTGTAGATATTCAGTGGTATGAGCCTGGAGCGAACTCTTCCCAATATCGTAACTTTGTACCGCTGGTCATGGACGAGTATTCCAGACTTCAACCGGCAGAAAATCGTTTTCCTTCCGCAAAGGGAGGCAAAGGTTTTGCCCCACTCGCTGAATATGTGCATGGATTAGGGTTGAAATTCGGCATCCATATTATGCGTGGAATCCCTCGACAGGCCGTTCATGCGGCAAGTTCCATTCTAGGATCTGAGCAAACTGCACGTGATATAGCACATCCCAATTCTATATGTCCATGGAATACAGATATGTATGGAGTAGATGCTTCTAAAGAAGGCAGTCAGGCTTACTATGATTCTCTCTTCCAGCTGTATGCCAGTTGGGGCGTAGATTATGTGAAGGTGGATGATATTGCCGCTTCACGTATTTATGGATACCACAAAGACGAAGTTGCCATGATCCGTAAGGCTATCGACCGCTGTGGTCGTGAAATGGTGCTTAGTCTTTCACCTGGACCTGCTCCGGTAGAAGAAGCTGAACACTTAGCTGAACATGCTAACCTGTGGAGAATGACCGACGATTATTGGGATCATTGGCATTTGCTGCGTGGAATGTTTGAGCGCTGCGAAAAATGGGCTCCTTACGTTCAGCCAGGCCATTGGCCAGACTGTGATATGCTGCCGCTAGGTCATCTTGGGATTCGTTCCGTTGATGGCGGGGGAGACCGATTTACAAGGTTTACTCCTGACGAACAGGTTACCATGATGACGCTGTGGACTATTTTCCGTTCGCCTTTAATGTTCGGGGGAGAGCTTAGAGACAATGATGAGTGGACATTATCTTTGTTAACCAATAGGAAAGTACTTCATCTGCATCATTTTGGTAAGGGTGGTAGACAAGTAGAGCGGAACGAAGAGTATGCAATCTGGACTTCTGAGGATGAACAAGGTAACCACTATGTAGCGTTGTTTAATCTCAGTGACAAAGAGTCGACACTTCAGGTATCTTACCAAAAGCTAAATGTTTCAGTTCCAAAAACGATACGTAATCTGTGGCAAAGCCATGACCTGGAAGTTACTAATGAAGGGGTTACGCAGTTTCTTCCACCGCATGGTTCTGCATTGTTAAAGCTTTTTTAGAGGAGAGAGATTATGGATACGAGTAGAGAGTACAACAACCCATTGGTGGAGCAACGTGCTGATCCATGGGTATATAAACATACGGATGGATATTACTATTTCACGGCTTCTGTTCCAGAATACGACCGGATCGAAGTAAGAAGATCTACAACCATCGAAGGATTAACTACTGCAGAACCAGTTGTAGCATGGCGCAAGTATGAGACGGGGCCGCTTAGTGCTAACATTTGGGCGCCGGAAATTCATTACATAGACGGAAAATGGTACATTTACTTTGCCGCAGCAAGGACTACGGAGACGACGGATGGTTTGTTCGATCACCGTATGTTTGCGCTCGAGAATGCATCTGCTAATCCCTTAGAAGGAACATGGGTAGAAAAAGGTCAAGTGAAGACTGCTTGGGAATCGTTCGCTTTGGATGCGACAACGTTTCAGCATAAAGGAAAATTGTACTATGTATGGGCTCAGAAGGACCTGAATATTGAGGGTAATTCTAATCTGTATATTTCTGAAATGAGCAATCCGTGGACACTCACAGGTCCTCAGACTATGATTGCTACTCCAGAGCATGACTGGGAAATTATAGGGTACAAAGTAAACGAAGGCGCAGCAGTACTGAAACGAAATGGTCGTATCTTTATCAGCTTCTCGGCGAGTGCTACAGACTTCAATTATTGCATGGGACTATTAGTAGCGGATGAAGACAGCGAACTTCTGGAGGCAGCTTCATGGACTAAACTACAAAATCCTGTATTCCAAACGAATGAAGAAAATGGACAATTCGGTCCAGGCCATAATAGCTTTACGGTCAATGAAAATGGGGAAGATGTGCTCATCTACCACTGCCGTAATTATAAAGAAATTACTGGCGATCCTCTTTATGATCCAAACCGTCATACTCGTGCTCAGGTCTTCCATTGGAATGAAGATGGCACGCCGAATTTTGGAGTTCCTGTTAAGGATACGCAATAAAAATATTCCGTTTTGCAATAAAAGAGGGTTACCCATTAGCCACGTAAATGGCCGCTGGGTAACCCTCTCTTTCATATGTTACGTGTTGCTGCTTAAGGTGTATATTGTTGCACGATGGAAGTGATTACGCCGTCCTGAATCGTAAGGTGATAAGGGAACTGGCTTAAGTCGAAAATATCCGATTTATTAAATTGATCGATAAATTGCTGTAAGGTGATAGCTTCGTTCCATTGAATATCTAAGTCCTCTATGTTACCAGTGTGATCAAAGATCTGCATGGTGACTGTTGCGTTATCCGCGATCGGATAGGTTGTCAGTGTATCAACATCATTAACAACATAATATCCGTCTGGAGCTCCGCCAATTTCTGCTGCACCTTCTGGGTCTCTTTCAGCAAAGATTCGGTCAGCATCAGCACCCTGATACCAGTTTATTTCATCGGCTGTAATGGAAAGCTTGCCATTCTCGGATTGAATAGTATGGATATATACCGTCTGTTGCTGAGTCTTGCCACTATCTTGCGCATCTACTCGTGTTCCAACGGTACTAGCAGTAGTAATTAGGGAAAGAAACAATAGAACAACAACTGGTAACACATACGCTGACTTTTTCTTAAACATTAGAAATCTCCCCCTTGAGATATGTAAAAAGGTTGTATATATCTTATTACCCGCTACGTTTTTTCCTAAACGGGCTATATACTTCTATTACGTTAAACGAGCAGGTTTTGTTGCAATTTTTTAAAAATATTTCTGAAAAACGATGCCGGTCATGAATCCACTAAAAATGATAGTAAAAGTTTGCCTCCTCGGGCATATTAAAATGTCAAAACATACAGATTAGGGGGAGCAACGAATGGGTGGAATACTACGGATTTATAGGAACGACTGGCGCAACGTATTTAAGGTTCCTGTGGCCGTGTTTCTGATCGCTGCTTTGGTGGTGTTACCTTCTGTATATGATTGGTTTAACGTTGCGGCAGTGTGGGATCCCTATAGTAATACCTCTGGCATTAAGATTGCTGTAACCAGTTTGGATGAAGGGACCTCTGTGAAGGATAAGAGCTTCAATATCGGCAATGATGTCATGGAAAGTCTTCGGAATAATAAAAGCTTAGGCTGGACCTTCGTAGATGCAGAAGCTGCGCACAACGGTGTGAAGCGTGGAGATTATTATGCGAGTATTGTTATCCCTGCTGATTTCTCCAAAAGAATGACAGGAATCCTCGAAGGCAGGATCGTGAAACCAGAGATTGAATATACCGTCAATGAGAAGATCAATGCGATTGCCCCTAAAATCACAGATAAAGGTGCCTCTTCAATTACAACACAGATCAGTGAGAATTTTACGGAAACCATTAGCGAAACCGTATTTACGGCTTTAAAGCAAATTGATTCAAAATTCCAATCTGAATTGCCTATTATACGCAAGGTTGAAAAAGGGTTGTTTAAGTTAGAGGCAAGTCTCCCCGAGATTGAAACGGCAGGCCAACATGTATTGAAAATTGAGGAGCAATGGCCGCAAATTCATGCATCAGCAACGCGCATCTCTAAGTTGGAGGATAAGCTGCCTGAGGTGGAAAAGGCGGGATTGGCATTAGAAAAAATAGCTGAACATTGGCCTCAAATTGCCAATGTTGCAGATCATTTAGGGGAGCTGCAGGATAAGCTACCCAAAATTGAACAAGCAGCACAGTTAATCGTTCAACTTGATAATCATTTTGGTGAAGTTGAACAAATCATGGACAAGGCGTCGGAAGGTCTTGCGGAAGCAAATAAAGTTGTTAACACTGCTCTAACTGCGCTACCTAAAGCCGACAAAATTGTAAATGCTGGAAATGATTTTGTTCTAGAGCTTCAACAGTTCTTAGAGAAGAGTAATGCTGCATTTGAAGCGGTACCTGCCGCCCTCAAACAAAATATATACCTGCTGCAAAAAACGGAGAACGCAGTAGTTCAGCTTGCTGAACTGCTGCAGGGAGAAGATATTGACCCGCAAGCGGTACGCGAGCAACTTGAGTCAGTTTCCACTCAGCTGGTGTCGGGAAGTAACGTGATGGATCATACGCTTTCTTTGTTATCGGCACTGAATACATTCTCACCAGGAACAGTAACTAATGTTGAGATTGGCACCTTGAAGGCTGTAAACAATGTCTTGAGCAGACAGTCTTCTTTGGTAAACTCGCTGGCGACGGATCTACAAAATGAGGATCAGCCTGATCCGAGTAATGTTAAGCAACTGGGTCTTAAATCTGGCGAAGGGAACGTAGCCATTTCGAAGCTTATTTCCGAATATGAAGCGGCAACTATCCCTGCTATAAAAAATACATTAGAGCAAATATCCACTGCTGCTGAGACTACAGCCACTGCCCTGGATCAAGTTCCGGATCGTCTATCGGCGCTGGGTACCCTTCTTGAGGAGACTATGGCAGCGATTGAGTTCGGACAATCAAGCCTGGCTAGTCTACAGCAGGACTTACCAGCTATTCGTGAAGCGGTACATACAGCAGCTAGCGGTGTCGCAGATAAGACACAGAGCTTTGGTACTTTTGTTCGTGATACACTTCCGCTAATTCAGAGCAGCTTGCCTGTTGCAGGAGAAAAAATACAACAAGCTGCAAATTTCGTCCGTCAGGATCTGCCGGCTGTCGAGGAACGGGTGCACCAGATTTCTGATCTGATACGTACAGGTCTCCCCCGTGCGGATAAGGGAGTAGCGGTCGCAGCGGATATGGTGCGAAATGATCTTCCGATACTGGAAGATTCGATTCGTAAAGCGGCAGCTACCATCCGTCAGATCAAAGATGAGGTGGATCTGGGAGAGATTGCTGAGCTGCTCGGAGGGGATATTAAGAGCAAAAGTGATTTTTTAGCCAATCCGGTAGTATTAAAAGAGAATAAGTTATATCCTATTCCGAACTATGGTTCGGCTATGACTCCTTTTTATGTTGTACTTTCCTTATGGGTAGGTGGCACACTCCTAATCTCACTTCTCCGTACGGGAGTGGACACTGAGGGAATTGTGTACAAGCGGTATCAATTGTATTTTGGACGTCTGCTGACGTTTCTTACGGTTGGAATTCTCCAAGCGTTGGTGGCTGTACTTGGTAATATCTTTATTCTGAAATGTTATGTGGTGGACAAGGTGTGGTTTGTCCTTTTTGCAGTATTAATTAGTATCGTATTCGTGACGATTGTATTTACGCTTGTCTCCGTATTCGGCAACGTTGGGAAGGGAATAGCAATCGTATTCATGGTGCTTCAATTCTCAAGCTCTGGCGGTACGTTTCCAATCAGTACAACAGGCCATTTCTTTCAAATGTTGAATCCGTTTATGCCATTTACTTATGCGATTAGTTTGATGCGGGAGGCGGTAGGGGGGATTCTGCCGGAAGTGGCGATTCGCGATTGTCTTTATTTGAGCCTATTCGGTGTAATAGCACTCTTACTGGCGCTAACGCTCAAGAAGCCGCTGGAGCGTTATATCGACAAGGCGGCTGAACAAGCCGAAGAATCCAAATTGATCTCTTAAGAAAAAAGAGGTTGTACCTAAGCCAATTGCTGTGGCTTTTGGTACAACCTCTTTTAGATTATCTCGCTGGAGCGAAATCGGCTACTGGCTTTAGAATCTCTTCAATTCTCTCCAAAATATCAAGCGATAGAACGGCATCAACAGCTTTGGCGTTCTCTTCCACCTGCGCTGGCTTACTGGCCCCGATAATTGCAGAACTTACACCAGGTTGCCGTAGGGTCCAAGCTAACGCTAGTTGCGACAGCTTCAAATCAAGACTGCTAGCTAGTTCATCCAGCTGTCCGACAACAGTCAGTACATCATCGCGGAAGTAGCTGCGAATGACGCCATTTACCGAATCATCAGCTGCGCGGGTTCCTGCCGGAGGCTGTTGTCCAGGTTTGTATTTACCTGTGAGAATACCTTGGGCGAGTGGGGAAAAGACCACTTGACCGAGGCCCTCACGCTGAGATACCTCAAGTACCTCCTCTTCAATGTAACGCTCGAACATGTTATAGATAGGCTGATTGGAAATAAGCGGACGCAGATTCAGTCTGCGTGAAATGCCGGTGGCGTCAGAAATTTGAGCTGCGCTCCATTCGCTCACTGCCGAATACAGAATTTTACCTTGCGCAGTTAGGTCGTCCAGCGCGCGTAAAGTTTCCTCCACAGGCGTCTCTTTGTCAAAGCGATGACAAAAATAAACATCAATATAATCGCTTCCTAAGCGGCGAAGGCTAGCTTCGCATTGCTCCATGATGTGCTTACGTGATAAACCACGATTATTTACATCATCTCCCATGGGGAAGAACACCTTTGTACTGAGCACATAAGATGATCTTTCATAGGCGCGAAGAGCAGCGCCCATTGCCTTTTCACCTTCACCGCGGTTATAGGCATTAGCTGTATCGAAGAAATTGATACCGCATTCAAAAGCTTTGCTGATGCAGGCGTCTGCTGCCTTTTGCTCTGCTGCTGTTCCATATGTAAGCCAGCTGCCTAAGCCGATTTCACTGATTTTTAGTCCTGAATTGCCTAGTCTTCTGTATTTCATTATTTTCTTCCTTCCTTGAGTTCTATATGTTAACTTTACTTGTATCCTATGGAACATTCAACTTGAATGTTTCATGTTCATGTAAAAGACGAGATCAAGGAGATGAATCGTAGTAATGACTAATCCAACTTCTAAAGCGAAAAAAGTGATTTTGTTTCAGGGTGATTCTATTACGGATGGAAACCGTGGTCGTGATGAAGATCCCAATCATATTCTAGGACATAGCTATGCATATATCATTGGTGGCAAGCTAGGAAATGAAAGGGCGGAGCAGAATCTAATATTTTATAACCGTGGAATTAGTGGGGATCGGATCTCCGATTTATATGCACGCTGGAATGAGGATGCGATTTACCTCCAGCCGAATATCATCAGTATTTTAATTGGTGTTAATGATCTTTGGAGAACAATGAAAGGGGAACCAAGTGGTATAACGGACCGTTTTGAACGTGCGTACCGTCATGTGCTTGAAGAAACCGGGGAAGTACTTCCGCAAACGAAGCTGGTCTTGTGTGAGCCTTTTATTCTAAATACCGGAGCTCCGGCAGAACAATGGGAAGAATGGAAAGAGCGGATTACTCATTATCAGGGTGTTGTTAAGCAGCTTGCAGAGGAATTTAATGCTGTGTTTGTTCCTTTACAGGAAGCATTCGATGCAGCTACTCGTAGAACAGATGCAGCATACTGGCTGTGGGATGGCGTTCACCCGACAGCGGCTGGGCATGATCTGATTGCTGGGGAGTGGCTGAAGATCGTAGAGAAAAGCAGTCTTTTAAACGACTAGTGAAATAAAGGTTCCCCCTTATCTTTATTTATGCACCTACTGATTACTCAGCGGGTGCATAGATAAGAGATATATGATAGTTATTCAGAAACTCGATCCATTCCTCAGAAGGCTTCTCGTCTGTAACGATATAATCCACTCTATCGAAACTAAATAATTTAATGAACGCAGTCCTGTCGAACTTAGAGTGATCTGCGAGCAGAACTACTTTATTCGCCTGCTGTTGCATCAGAATCTTTAGTTCACTTTCTTCTTCATTCGAATCGCTGATCCCACCAGTCATAGACAACGCTTTGCAGCTGAATATGGCTACGTCCACATTATATTTTTGAATAGTCTGCGAGGCGGTATGTCCAACGAAGGAGCTAGTCTCGGGCCCTAGTATTCCTCCAGTGGAAATTAGCTTTTGTCCAGAATGTTGAAATTCGGATAACACAACCAAAGAATTCGTAATAATCGTAAGATTGTTTTTCTCCTCTATAATTCTCCGTAAAGCCTCAAAAACGGTTGAACTCGTATCCGTCACCAAGCTGTCCCCATCATTAATTAATTGGAGCACATGATCAGCTATCGTACGTTTAGCCTCTATATTTACCTGATGTCTACTAACATAGGGAGGGTCCTCATTTGTGTGGGCATTAAGGATTGCCCCGCCATAATTTTTCTTGGCAAGTCCTTCCTTGTCCAGTTTATCCAGATCCCGCCGAATAGTCTCTTCCGAGACATTGAATTTTTGCGCCAGCTGAGCGACATGGACTTTCTTTTGTCTATACAGCTCATTAATGATTAGATCCCGCCGTTCAAATGCTTTCATCAGTTCACTCACCTCTATCATCATCTACTTCCTAGTTTACTACATTGCTCAAAAAATCAAATAAATAACCTCATATTCACATAATACCACAGTATAATAATATTAATACCACATAAAACCACATAAATTATCTATAAATATGTTGTTTTATGTTGACTAAAGCGTTTCCATATTTTATGATGTAGGAGAAATAGGTCCATTACCGATGAACCTAAGATGATCTTGAGGAGGAACAGTAGTGATAGAAAACTATCCGAAAATTGGCATCCGCCCGACCATTGATGGCAGAAGAAGAGGGGTTCGCGAATCGTTAGAAGCTCAAACCATGGGTATGGCTCAGCGGGTAGCTAAGTTTATTGAAGAGAACTTATTTTATCCGGATGGCCGCCCCGTAGAGTGCATCATTGCCGATTCTACGATTGGTGGTGTGAAAGAAGCTGCTGCTGCGGCTCAGAAATTTGCTGGGGCTAATGTTGGCTTATCGATTACTGTGACCCCTTGCTGGTGTTATGGTTCTGAAACGATGGATATGGATGCCTCGATCCCACATGCGGTTTGGGGATTTAACGGCACGGAACGCCCAGGTGCGGTATATCTAGCTGCTGTTCTCTCTGCTTATGCACAAAAAGGAATTCCGGCATTTGGTATCTATGGTGAGGATGTTCAGGAGTCTAGCAGTGAGGAGATTCCAGCGGATGTGCAGACTAAATTGCTGCAGTTCGCCAAAGCTGGGTTGGCTGTCGCTCAAATGAGAGGGAAATCATATTTATCAATGGGTTCTGTTTCGATGGGGATTGCTGGATCGATTGTGAATGAACAGTTCTTCCAAGAGTATCTGGGAATGCGTAATGAATATATAGATATGTCAGAATATGTACGCCGCTTTGAAGAGGAGATTTATGATAAAGAGGAATATAAGCGAGCACTCGAGTGGACCAAAGAAAACTGCCAAGTTGGTGCCGATAATAATCCGAAGCATCTGCAAATAAGTGATGATGAGAAAGAGAAGCAGTGGGAGACTTGTGTGAAAATGACATTGATCGCCCGTGATCTGATGATCGGCAATCCTGTTCTCGCTGAGTTGGGCTTTGAGGAAGAGGCCAATGGTCATAATGCGATTGTGGGTGGGTTCCAAGGTCAGCGCCAATGGACAGATCATTTTCCTAATGGGGATTTCATGGAAACGATACTGAACTCCTCTTTTGACTGGAACGGCAAACGTACTCCTTATATCGTAGCGACAGAGAATGATAGCCTGAACGGAGTAACGATGCTGTTCAATTATTTGCTTACGAATACTGCACAAATATTTGCGGATGTTCGAACCTTTTGGAGTCCAGATGCAGTTAAGCGAGTAACGGGTCATCAATTGGAAGGTGAGGCAGCACACGGAATACTTCACTTGATCAACTCTGGTTCGGCAGCTCTTGATGGGACAGGTGAGCAGACGATAGACGGTAAACCTGCGATTAAACCTTTTTGGGAAATTTCGGAGGATGAGGTAGAAGCTTGTTTGAGCCATACAGAGTTCCGCCCGGCTTCTCAAGAATATTTCCGTGGGGGCGGCTTTTCTACGGATTATTTAACCAAAGGCGGGATGCCGGTTACTATGGCACGTATGAACTTGGTTAAAGGGCTTGGACCTGTTCTTCAGCTTGTAGAGGGTCACACGGTGGAGCTGCCTGAAGATGTTCACCATACACTGGATCAAAGAACAGATCCGACTTGGCCAACGACCTGGTTTGCGCCTAAGTTAACCAATAATGGATCTTTCCAATCGGTGTATGATGTCATGAATAATTGGGGCGCAAATCATGGGGCCATTAGTTATGGGCATATTGGGGCAGATTTGATTACGCTGGCGTCTATTCTGCGCATTCCGGTCAGCATGCATAATGTTGAGGAATCACGTATTTTTAGACCTCGGGTATGGTCGTTATTTGGTACCGAAGATCTGGAGGGAGCAGATTACAGAGCATGTCAGAACTTTGGACCCCTCTATTAAAATCTTCCTGTGAAGCAGGTGTGGTGAACAATGGGTGATACGATTAAGCTTCTAGCCATAGATCTCGGCGCCAGTTCCGGAAGAGTTATGCTGGGGATATATGATGGTGATAAGCTGCAAATGGAAGAAATTCATCGCTTTGAGAATACGCCGGTACAGGTCAACGGGCATTTATATTGGGATACTCTAAGGCTCTTCCATGAAATGAAGCAAGGGGTTCAAAAAGCCTTTAGGCAACATGGAGAACTGAGGTCCTTAAGTGTGGATACATGGGGAGTCGACTACGGGTTTATTGATACAAAAGGAATGATGCTCTATTCCCCCCATCATTACAGGGATCGGAGGATGGAGGTTCACCGTCTCAAATTGGAAGCGCTACTCTCACCAGCAGAGCAATTCCGTATGACCGGTCTTCAGCCAAGTGTCATTAATACACTTTATCAGCTGTTCTCTGATTTTCAGGATAATGATTCTCTTAGGGAGACCGCGGATACGATTTTAATGATGCCAGATCTATTTCATTACCTATTTTCAGGTATAAAAGCAGCAGAAAGCACGATCTGGAGTACAAGCGGCTTAGTGGATGCTGTAACGGGAGAGCTCTCCTCTGAATTATTTAACAGGCTTGGAATCCCGAGTAGTCTAGTTCCACAACAGGTTCATGCGGGAACAATTATTGGATCTATCCTACCGATTATTCAAGAGGAGCTTAATATAGGTCCGATGAAAGTGATAGCCGGCGCTTCACATGACACGGCTTCAGCAGTAGCTTCGATCCCTTATACTCGTAAGGATGAAGCAGCATTTATAAGCTGTGGTACGTGGTCGTTGGTTGGTATGGAGACGCTTGAGCCGGTCATTTCAGAGAAAAGCTATGAATATGGTTTCACAAATGAACGTTGCTACGGTAATTCTAATCGTTTGCTAAAAAACACAACGGGACTATGGATTCTACAGGAGCTCCAGAGGAATTGGGCGAAAGCAGGAGAGAATTTTAGTCAAAGTGAAATGGTGGAATTAGCCCAAACGATTAATGGGGCGCCAGCGATCATTGACCCGAATGACCAGCTTTTCAGCACACCTGGTGTGATGATGCAACGGATTCAGGAATATTGTGAGCGAACGGGGCAACAGTCGCCTAATACGAAAGCTGAGTTTATACGCGTTATCCTTGAGAGCCTTGCGCAATCATACTGTAGAACGATTGAAGAAATGGAAGAGATCACCGGCAAGACAATCACTATCATTCATATGGTTGGCGGTGGGATTCAAAATGAGCTATTATGCCAGCTCACCGCTGATGCTACGGGTAGAGAAGTCGTTGCAGGGCCAGTGGAGGCCAGTGGAATTGGCAATATCATTGTCCAGCTGGCTGCCCTGGGGAAATTGGAAGTTTCTAAGGCGAAAGAGTTCGTGGCACGATCTTTTACCTTTAAGACATACCAGCCTTCTTTGGTGAAGAACTCTAAAAAATAGGATACGAGGAGAGAACTTATGGATAACTTGGAACAAAAACTACGTTCGCAGATTTGTGATATTGGCAGAAATTTGTTTAATAAAGATTTCATTGCCGCCAATGATGGGAATATTTCAGCACGGTTATCAGAGAATGAAATTCTCACTACCCCCAGAGCGGTAAGCAAGGGATATTTAGAGCCACATATGCTTGTAAAAGTAAACTTGCAAGGTGAAGTTCTTGAAGCGGCGGAAGGATACAGACCTTCAACGGAAACCAAAATGCATTTGAGAATTTATAATGAGCTACCTGAGATGAATGGTGTGGTTCATGCACATCCCCCGTACGCTACCGCTTTTGCCATTAAAGGTGAGGCGCTCGATAAAATGATGATGCCAGAGTCGGTTATCATGATCGGGGATATTCCTTTGGCGGCATACGGAACACCTTCAACTGAAGAAATCCCGGACTCACTGATGCCTTTCCTTGGCAAAAAAACAGCAGTCCTGCTCGAAAATCACGGAGCACTTACTTGGGGAACGGATGTTATGGAGGCTTATCTGAATATGGAGAGACTCGAATATACAGCCAAGATTACCTTTATTACACGTATGATTGACGGGGAGAGAGAGCTGCCACAGCATCGGATTGATGAACTGGTTGCACTGAGATCTTTTTATGGGAAGTAATGAGGTGCTTGGATGTTGAAAAAAATTCCTAAGCTACTATCTCCGGAGCTGGTACGTGTAATGATGGAAATGGGTCATGGTGATGAGCTTGTACTGGCAGATGCTAATTATCCAGGACACTCCTTAAACTCAAAAGTACTAAGATATGATGGTATTGGGATACCTGATCTTTTGAATGCAATATTGGAACTGCTGCCCCTTGATCATTATGTGGAACATCAGGTGGCGTTTATGGCTGTGGTTGAGGGAGACCCTACGGTGCCGGTGATCTGGTCCGTATACGAGTCGATTATCGCCAAACATGACGCTGAAGCGACGATTAAATATGAGGAGCGGTTTGATTTTTATAATCGTTCAAAGGAAAGCTACGCTATTGTTGTAACTGGTGAAGAAGCACTTTATGGAAATATTATAATAAAAAAAGGTGTAATCAAGGCCTGATGATCAGCGATTCTGCTTGCGGTATTGCAGAGGTGAGCATTTCGCGATTTGTTTAAACACCCGCCCAAAGTGAGCGATGCTGTCAAAGCCTGTATTCTCAGCAATGGTAGTGACTTTAGTGTTAGTGCTCTGCAAGAGTCGTTGGGCTTCCTTGATCCGAATGTAGTTTAGATATTCAACAATGGTGAAGCCAGTGGTCTGTTTGAATAAACGGCAAAGATAGGTACGGCTGATAAAAAAAGTTTCGGATAGCTGCTCTAATGTAAGCTTTTCAACATAATGTGCCTGTAAATAATTGATCATTTCGTAGACTTTAAGCTGCTTCTCACTGCTCTCAGGAGCGATGGGCTCGCGGCTTATTTCTTGTACTCTGTTCATTTCAATAAATAACTGGATGAGAAGTGTCTGAAGATAGGGGATTTGCTGTGATCGATGTTCTTCTTGTTCTTTTAGCATGGAGAAGAGGATAGATTCGATGGCTCCTTGTTCATGTACTCCGGGACGCAGAAGCAAGCTTTGGGTAGATAAAAAAGGAAAACTCAGATCATAGTTGGCCAACGTTTTTTGCAGAAAGCTCTCCTCAAAGTTAATCAATATTCGCTCATGCCGTGCTGAACCCTTAGAAGTGGTGCGGTGGAGTTCATTCTTGTTAATAAATATCAGATCACCTTTGCGTAAGGTATAAATTAGATTGTTGATATAATAGCTGCGCTCACCTGCGAGTAAATAATAAATTTCATATGTATCGTGATAATGGTCGGAATCCATGCTGAATGGGCCGGCTCTTTTGATTTGTTCAATGATAAATGGAGGCTCTAGCTCCTGTTCCATTGTAGATTTGCCCCTTTCAGATAATGAAGATAATATATGCAAAGTTTCCTTCATATTTGCTAATAATCGCTTAGATTTCGATGTATTTTATACTATAAACTATAAGAAGAAACGGCATCTAAATCAATAGCGATGGAGTGATTCTTGTGTCGAAGAAGAAATATGTATTCGTAGGTACCGGTGGCCGAGCGGAGTTCTTCTATGGTGAGATAACTACGAATTATCGTGAAACTTCGGAAATCGTAGGCTTTTGCGATGTGAATGGGGTAAGAATGGATTATGCGAACCGATTACTGGAAGGGAAATATCAGTATCATGCGGTTCCTACTTATAAAGCTCATGAGTTCGATCGTATGATTGAAGAGACTAAGCCGGATGTGGTTATCGTTACGAGTATTGACCGCACACATCATCGTTATATTATCCGGGCGATGGAGCTTGGCTGTGATGTTATCTCAGAGAAACCGATGACGGTGGATGAAGAGAAATGCCAGGAGATTCTTGAAGCGATTGATCGAACGGGGAAAAAGCTGCGCGTTACGTTCAATTACCGCTATGCCCCGCATAACACCAAAATCCGTGAATTGATCATGGATGGAGCCATTGGCGAAGTACTTTCTGTTAACTTTGAATGGCTGCTAAATACACAGCATGGAGCGGATTACTTCCGCAGATGGCATCGGGATAAGCGTAATAGTGGAGGTCTATTGGTCCATAAATCAACACATCATTTCGATTTGATGAATTTCTGGTTGGGCTCACGTCCGGACACGGTCTATGCCATGGGGGATTTAAGGTTTTATGGTAGAGAAAACGCAGAGAAGCGCGGTGTGACCGAGTTTTATCAGCGTGCTCATGGTAGTGCAGCAGCCGAAAATGATCCCTTTGCCCTTCATCTTAAAGATAATGAACAGCTGAAGCAGATGTATTTGGATGCCGAGCATGAAGATGGGTACCTGCGTGATCAAAGCGTATTCGGTGATAATATCAGCATTGAGGATACGATGGCAGTCATGGTCAAATACAAAAACAAGACGATTATGAACTATTCACTTAATGCTTACTTGCCTTGGGAAGGCTTCACTGTAGTATTTAATGGAACAAAGGGGCGGATGGAAGTTAAAGTAGTTGAACAGTCTTATGTAAATGCCGGAGGGAAGAAAGAAGATGAAGGTGCACTAAAGGACAAGCAAATCACTATATTCCCTCATTTTGCGCCGCCATATGAAGTTGAAATTGAAGAAGGTGTTGGGGGACATGGGGGCGGAGATCCGGTCATGCTTCGTGATATTTTTGAACGACCTGTGGAGGACCGGTTTAATCGAGCAGCTTCCCATGTGGATGGGGCGTTGTCTATTATGACCGGGATAGCGGCCAATCGTTCGATCGCTACTGGACTTCCGGTGAAGGTGGATCAGTTAATCAAATGGTAGAAAGATTAGCAGTTGAAATTTGTCTCTGTCTTCACGTTAATTTACTACTATTTTTAGAATTGAGCCCAAAAGAGAAGTAGAAATAATAAGGCTGCCTTCAAAGTCATTGTAGATGACTAAGAGACAGCCTTATTTATTTTGACACTAGTATTTATTGTTTGACGACGTTAAAGCCGTCTTTTTGCAATTGAGTCACAATGCCATCATCACCCAGCATGTGTAGTGCACCAACAACGACAAGATAAGTCGCTTTTTTATCACTATTCAAATACTCTTTTACATGCTTCACCATGTTGGCATTCCGATCCGAAACGAGACCCTTATAGTATTCTGGCTCCTTAGCGACTGCTTGTGTCATAGCCACGAGTGATTGTTCATCCCCCTGCATCCACATTTGGGATAATGCATCCAGCGAAGCCGTTGCTGCAGCTTTGTCCGTTTGCTTGAGGCTATCGAGTGTATCAAGGAGAAGCTTTTCTTGCAATCCATCTGAGAATTGATTGAACATGTTCAGCTGCAATTGCATATTTTCCAATTCAATGATAGGTTTATTCAGTTTGCCTGCCTTCTGTGTGAAATATAGGTCGATACCCGTATCAGGTGTATAATCTGTTGTTTGCATTTGTAGGCTTGAGATACCTTGAGTAACGACCCATGGCTTATAGGAATCGAATGCATTTCCTGCAAGACCATTTGCTTTCAGAAGCGCAACAACTTTGTTATAGGTATCAGCGGAAACGTGATCCTTGAGCTTGGTCCCATCTGTATAAGAACCTTTCTCCGTAAGGAACTTTTGCATCTCCGTTTGATCAACCTTTGTTAAGTCAACTTCGACCCCGAGATATTGAGATGCTTCAAAAGCAGCTTCAATTTCCGGGCGTAGCGGGTACATTTTGTCGTTAGCCACATGGATAGAACCAAGTAGATAGACGGTATTGCCGTTGTTCTCCACTTTCCATAAGAATCCGGTGCTACCTGCAGCCTCGTTATTAGCTACAAAGGTGATGGTGCGCTGCACCGCATTCCATTCTACCTTATAGCCGATCGTTTCACCGATAAAGCGGACAGGAACATAGGTGACATTGTTGATGGTTTTAGGAGCCACTTCTAGTTTTTTCTTCTCCCCGTTTACCGTTGCCGTGGTGCTGCCGATAGTCAGTGAGAGGGCTAGTCCATTTTTGGTCCCCGTTACGGTTTGGGTCTTTTTATTCCAATTCATATTTACATTAAGCTTCTCTAGAAGTGGACGCATAGGAACCAAGGTAGTTCCTTTTTCTACAACAGGGTTAGAATTTCCTAACTTAATTTCTGTTCCATCAATCCACACACCGACAGGCTTTTCAGCCGCATGGGCAGTGGTAAAGACAGACATAACCATGAAAATGGATAAAAATAATGCACCTAGCTTTTTCATGAATAGGACACTCCGTTTCTAAAAAGAATGAAAGTTGTAAGTCACTTTCTGATTTTAACGTATTTTTCCATAAATAGTTATATATTTTGTTACGTCGTACAAAAGTCAAAATAATGCACATCAAAGCAAAAATCGCCCCTATTAGATCCTGTTCACTCTCCTTATCATGAGACGTAAGAAACGAAGAGCCTGAAGGGAGCAAGAAACTTATGTGGAGCAGTGCGATTGAGGATGCGATAGAGAAGGTACGTAAGAACATAGACCGGTTCGGGGGCAGTTTCCCTCATGTCAGCAGGAATGGAACTTATGAGCTTAATAATAACGACGACTGGACTAACGGATTCTGGAGCGGAATGTTGTGGTTGTGCTATGAATATACGCAGGATGACAGCTTCCGTATTGCGGCATCTCATACTGTAGAGGATTTCCGTCGCCGTTTCGCGGCAAAGACGGTGCTTGATCATCACGACATCGGATTTTTGTATTCGTTATCCTCCAAAGCCCAGTGGATGATAGAAAAAGACGAATCCGCACGTCAGTTGACACTGCAAGCGGCAGACTTACTGCTGAAGCGCTGGCGCACAGGCGGTGGATATATTCAGGCATGGGGACCTATCGGAGATGCCCAAGAAGGCGGGCGCATCATTATTGATTGCTTGTTGAATCTACCTCTTCTGTATTGGGCGGAACAACAGACCGGGGATTCCCTATATCGGCAGGTGGCGATCATGCAGGCAGATAAGTCGAAACGTTATCTGGTGCGGGGAGATGACAGCTCCTACCATACGTTTTTCTTCGACCAGAAGACCGGAGAGCCGATTGGGGGCGCTACGCACCAGGGCTATACTAACGGATCGACTTGGACGCGCGGTCAGGCTTGGGGCGTCTACGGTTTTGCATTATCTTACCGTTATACTAAGGATCCATTGTATTTGGAAACGTCCAAGCGGATGGCCCGTTATTTTCTGGAGCATTTGCCACAGGATCATGTCGCTTACTGGGACTTTAATGCTCCAGTGTCTGCGGATACGTACCGGGATAGCTCGGCCTCTGCAATTGTTGCGGCTGGACTACAGGAACTGCTGGAGCTAATGGAAGATGAAGATCCCGAACGGGCTTATTTTCAGCAGGGATTAATACAGTCGATGACTTCACTTGTGCAGAACTATTCCACGATCGGTGAAGATGCGGAGGGGCTGCTGAAGCACGGCTCTTACCATGTACGCGGCGGTCTGTCTCCGGATGATTTCATGATCTGGGGAGATTATTTCTACCTCGAAGCGTTGCTGCGGCTGCAAAAAGGCACCAGGGGGTACTGGTATGAACGCTGATGGCCGAACAACCTCTCTCTATGCTGTCTTTACGCTACTCGACCTTGAGTTACCTGCTCTAGCGCCCGTGAAGGATGCGCTCAGCCAAGCACAGCAGGACGATGCGCTGACTGAATTGCATCGGTATTTGACTAGTCGGAGCACGCCGGGCTGGCGGGCAGAGGACAGTCGGAAACAGCAGCATATCGATTATATACAGCAATATTGCGCAGATGAGCTGGAAGTCGTAATGAAGACGGCGGATGAAGTTATGGAGCAGACGTTTCTTTTTCGGTTTCCCTGGGACATGGAACGCAGCCGCATTCCGGTTACCTTTGAGGAAGAAATTTACTGGGGCTATGTTCCGGACAAGGATGTAGAATGGGCTTATATGCTGAATCGCCACCGCTACTGGGTGGCATTAGGACAAGCGTATGCGATAACAGGTAATGAGGAGTATGCGAGAACATTTTGCTGTCAGCTTGAAGATTGGATGGACCGTAATCCTGTTCCAGACATTCCTACGAATGATACGCTGACTTGGCGGACCATTGAAGCGGGTCTTCGCTGTGCGAACTGGATCAAAGCGTTGTCCTATATACAGGATAGTCCGTTGCTCACACCGACGCTTCTGGCGAAAGTGATGATATCCCTTCATGAACACAGCGAATATTTAGCTTTATCGTTTACGGGCTGGAAGAATATCAGCAATTGGGGCGTTCTGGAGACTTGTGGTTTATTCCAAACCGCGCTCTACTTCCCTGAGTTCACTAGGGCTAAGATTTGGCGACAGCTAGGTGAGGAGAGATTGGGGGAGACGGCTAGAATCCAGGTCATGGCGGACGGTATTCATTGGGAGCAATCGCCCACCTATCACCATGAGGTTCTGGTATGTTTTCTCGACTGCATCCGCTTGGCTCGCATGAATGGACTGGAGCTACAGGATGAACTTCAGCAAAAAGTTCATCAAATGGCCGTCGCTTCCTTGTATTGGGCCAAACCGAATCATCGGCAGCCGATGCTCGGGGATAGCGATGACAGCGATGTCCGTTCGATTTTGACTTATGCAGGTTGGTTGTTCCAGGATTCTGTGCTCCGCTTTGGCGGATACGATCATATGGATTATGACAATGCCTGGTTGTTCGGAATGAATGGAGTTGAAGGTTACGAGCAGCTGATTGCGGAGGAACCGCCTTACTTGTCGCGCTCTTTCACACATTCCGGTCATTATATGATGCGAACGGGTTGGGACGAGCAGGACTTGTACCTATATTTCCACTGCGGACCGCTTGGTGGTGGACATGGTCACGCGGATTTGCTACATTTCGATCTGCATGCCTTTGGGCGGGATATGCTTACCGATCTGGGCAGATACAACTATAGTGATCACACACCACTTAGAAAATCGTTAAAAGAAAGCGCTGCCCATAATACGACTACTGTTGACGGAATTGGATTCACTGAAATCACGGATACATGGTCCTTCTCCCAAATTGCGAAGCCGACAGGCAGCAAATGGATCAGCAATCCGGACTTTGATTATGTGGAGGGCAGCCATGATGGCTACCGTCATTTGGATGATCCGGTACACCTGCTAAGGAGGATCATATTCATCAAGCCTTATTACTGGCTTCTGGTCGACAGCTTTAGCTGCCGTCAGGAGCATACGTTTTCCCAGCATTTTCATTTTGCACCCGGAGCGGTTCAGATGGACGACGAGACATTCATTTGCCGTACAAAAAATGAGCAAGAAGCCAATCTTTGCATTATTCCCGTTAATGTTAAAGGACTTCAGGGCAAGATTGATGACGGGGTAATCTCCCGCGAATACAATCTGCTGGAACCCAATCAGCATGCCGTTTACGCCCGAACGGGAAAAGGAACGGTATCGATGATGCAGATGCTGTACCCGCAGCCTTCCGGTGAGCCGTTCTGTCCACTGGTTGAACAGGTGCCGATTTACCGCCATACGGGTGAAGCTGTGGATGCTATGCAGGCGGAGGCATGCCGGATCAGCTTCCCTGAAAGGAACGAGGAGCATATGATCGTGATCAGCCATGAGGTTCCATCCAGTCACTTGGATTCCTACGTAGTGGAAGGTATACAAATCTTTGGTGAAGTAGTGCTTATTGTTTTCGCAAACGGTCAAAAGAAAGTCACGGTAATCAGATAATGCATGTATACTGGATAACGGGCTGATAGAATAAAAGAAAAGAGCATGAGAGAGGCGCGGAGAAGACATGTTCAAATTCACTTACTATAGACGTATCCAGGTTTCATTTCTTTTGCTGATTTTTATTCCGCTGATTGCAGTATCGATCATCTCCTTTGTGCTTATTCGGGATACTATGGTAGAAAAGCTGCAGCTCAGCAACGATAACTTCCTGAACGTTATGATTGACGAACTAAACAAGACCATTGATGATGTGACATTTGCATCGCATTTTATTGTAAACGATACCAATTTTCGCGCCAATCTGAAGGTCTTTGCAGATACCGAGCGACTGAACACCTATCAGGATTACGTACATTTTACGCAAATTCAGGATGTGTTTTCGCTCATCAACTCTAAGCCGCTAAATAATAACATTCGCATGTATTTGGTCAACCGGAAACACTTTGTGATCTCGTCTGGGACTGAGAATTTATCCGTGATTAATGCCAACATGGACAAGCTGATGGGACGTGTCAATATTCACGAACCGGAGACATTACAATGGCTTGGGATGGCCGACAGCGGTTCCGGTAAAAGCAGTAGCTACTATATTGCCAGAGTAATCTATGATAGCCGGGAGAAACAGCAGGTGTCTGTGCTTCTCATCTCCATTCCCGATGCCTATTTCAACAAATTGCTCGGGCCGGTCGAGTTTGGCAAGCTGGCGTTGTTTGATTCCAGAGGAGGTCTGATCGCCGGGAACTCAGAGCTAGCCCCAGATGGCAAGGAAGCTAGAGGAAGCGTGCGTACGGCCAGAGCCATCGACAAATCCAATTGGGAGCTGGTCTATGAAGCTTCTGAGAAAGAATGGTCGGGCCAGATTTCGCGAACTTTTTATAGTGGCATTGGTTTAGTACTTCTCTTGTTTATTGTCTTTTCGGCCACTTCCATGCTGATTGCCAAAAGATTGCATAGTCCAATCATGAAGCTGCAGCGCGTTGTGCGCCAGTTCGGGATGGGGAATCTTGATGTCAGGCTGGAGGTCAAGGGCAAGGATGAAATCGCTGAGCTGGGGCAGACATTGAATACTATGCTGGATCAACTGCAAGGATTGATTCACGACATCGAGCTGGAGCAAGAACAGAAGCGTGTGATGGAACTTGAGGCGCTGTTTATGCAGATTCGTCCCCACTTTTTAATCAACACGTTGAATTCGATCAAATGTAGCCTTATTTTGGCTAAAGATAAGCTGCACAGCGGGATCATTGATTCGCTAATGAGTCTTCTCCGTGCCTATCTGAAGGTCAATGAACCGGCTACCTTACGGGAAGAATGCAGACTGCTTGGTCATTATATCGACATCATGAAGATCCGCAACGAAATCCCTCTTGAACTGGAGGTCGATCTGGAAGCGGATACAGAGAAGCTCATCGTTCCTAAACTTATTCTGCAGCCTCTCGTAGAGAATGCTATCGTTCACGGTCTAGTAGACCACCCAGCACCGCGTATTGTCGTCCGTGCGCGAACGATCCCTGATGGGATTATGATTGAAGTCGAAGACAATGGCTGCGGAGCAGGGGCAGAAATTCTGGCAGGACTGAACCGCAGATTGCTCTACAAGGACGATGAACAGGATGGAACTTATCAAAGGGTCGGTTTAATTAACGTGGTTCAAAGGCTGAGGCTGACCTATGGTCAGGATACCCGCTTGTCGCTGCATAATTTGCCGCAAGGTGGGGTGTCCGTTTCTTTGTATTTGCCGCAAGGCAATCATCAGGTTAATCTGCCCGAGAGAGAGGGATATTGATGTATAAAGTGATGCTCATAGATGATGATGTTCCTATGCTCAAGGTGCTTCAGCAGATGATTGACTGGGAAGCACATAGCTTGCAGATTGTCGGCAGCACCTATTCCAGTGCCAAGGCGTTATTAATGTTTGAGGAAGTGCAGCCCGACATCGTGATTACGGATATTGGCTTGCCGCAAAAGAACGGGATTGAGCTGGCCGATTACTTTACCCGGATGAAGCCGGAGGTCAGAATTATTTTCCTGACCTGTCATGAGGATTTCCATTATGCTCAGCAAGCGGTAAAGCTGAAGGTGGATGACTATTTAATCAAGGACCAGCTTACGGACGAGCAACTGGAGAAAAGCCTTGCCAAGTCTGTACGCTTGCTTAAATCGAAGATCGGGTTAATCAAGCATGGGGAGACGGGTTACAACAGCCAGTTATTCCGGCAGAATTTGCTGCAAAGGGTGATTGGCGGCGCCCCGCCCGAAACCACGCTAGCCTATGCGGCGCAAATCGGCATATCCTGGACGTACCCGTGGTTCATGCTGGGCACGGTCAGCATTCACTTTTCCAGTTTCGAGAAGAGGTACAAGCAGAGCGAGTATCCGCTTATTTTATATGCCATCTACAATATAGCCCTAGAGCTGTCCGAAGCGTGTGAGGGAATTACGCCTTTTTTGGAGCAGAAGAATATTGTGATTCTGTATAATTACCGTGTGAATCTGGCGCAGAATGCCAGTCTTTATTTTCATGATTATTTACAGCGATTGTGTTCCGAGTGCTCCCATCTCCTTAAGATTCAACCGGGCATCATCGCAGTCACTGAGAAAATAGAGCTGCAGGCGATCGGACAGATTCATCGGCAAATTGTCCAGGACAAGTGCGAGTTCTATGCGAGTGCGGAATACACAGTTCTGGATACTCTGCAAATTGCTACTCCTCGCTTCCATCCTGCTCCTCAAGGATTTCTGGATAGTTATATCCCGCAGATGGAACGGGCCGTGATTAAAAATGATCTTGAAGCCATCCGTGGCACTCTTCAGGAAATCGCTAGGACTGCAAAAGTTATGGCTATCCATCCGGGCGATTTCGTCCGGGATTTATCCTTTATGCTCCGCGGTATCGAGCTGATGTTCACTAGCCTAACATTCGATGAGGATCTGTTCGTCTATCTCGTGCAAACCCGCACACTGGAGGATACGATGGAACTGGTGGAAAGAAAGCTTGTGCAGATTACAGGCAACAAACAGCAGGTGGCGGGAACTCCCCCGCAGGAGCCCAAGCTGCAGCTTATCCAGCAATTTATCGATCAGCATCTTGGCGATAACATCACTTCAATCGATATGGCACGTTATCTCTTTCTGGACCCGAGCTATTTCTCGCGTTATTTCAAACGCATGACAGGTCTGACCTTTACGGACTATGTGCATCAGCATAAGATGAAGGTTGCGACCAAAATGCTGAAAATCTCCAGCCAGAACCTGGAATCGCTAGCCGTCGGTCTGGGATATTCGGACAGAACCTATTTTTCAAAAGTGTTTAAAAAATATGTGGGAACAACGCCGAGCGAATATAAATCCAAACACTCGGTACGCTGAGAAGTGCAAATCTCAACCTACCGAATAAACCCGCCGCCCATCTAGGGCGGTTTTTTTGATGTCGAAAGACAAAGGTCAAAATCTTGCACATCTCGGGTCATAATCACTCCTTCATGCGGAAGGCGGATATATTACTATAATGACAAATCAAATTGTCGAGGTGATACAACGTGGAGGCTGCAAAACAACCTGTGCCAAAAATTCTGCAGGAGAAGCGGAAGTTCTGGACTCCGCAGCGGAAAGAGGCTTTGACCGGGTGGCTGTTTCTAGCTCCGGAAATTGTCGGAATGCTTTTTCTTAATGTATTTGCACTTGGATTCTCACTTTATTTAAGCTTCTCGAAATGGGATCTATTGTCGGGGGTTCAAGGGATCGAGTTTATCGGATTGGATAACTATATCAAAATGTTCCATGATCCGAGCATCATTCAAGCTTTGAAGAACAATGCTATTTATATGATTATGACCGTGCCGATACCGATTGCGATTGCTTTGGTGCTGGCGGCATTGATTCAAAATAGTGTATTTCTTAAAAATTATTTCAAAGTTGCCTTCTTTATCCCTTATATTTCTTCGATTATTGCAATTGCCGCCGTATGGAGCGCATTGTTCCATCCATCCCTTGGACCGATCAATCAGTTCTTGATGGAGCTTGGAATTTCCAGCCCTCCAAAATGGCTGGTGGATCCAAAGACCTCGCTGTTATCGATTGCCATTATCAGTTCTTGGGCGAGTCTGGGTTACACCATTATTATCTATATGGCCGGCTTGACGAATATTTCCGATGAAATCTACGAAGCTGCTGAAATAGACGGAGCCAGCGCACTGAAAAAATTCTTTGCCATCACGGTTCCTATGCTGCGTCCGACCACGTTCTTCTTGCTTATAACCATGTTGATTGGCTCGTTTAAGGTGTTCGACATCATCGCCTTTTTGACCGAAGGTGGCCCGAACAATTCTTCTACTGTGCTTGTGTTCAGGATCTATGAGGAAGGGTTCAAATACTACAACATGGGCTATGCTTCTGCAATTTCCTGGCTGCTATTCGCCGTCATAGGCTTGATCACCGCAGCTACTTGGAAAATGAGAAATGAAGAATAAAGGGGGGAGATTAACATGCAACTGATTAGAAAAAATATGTCCAGAGTGATCACTACCTGCATCATGGGGGCTTTGTCCATTGTATTTCTTATTCCTCTGATCTGGATGATATCCGCAGCCTTTAAATATGAGAAAGATGTTATGCGCTTCCCGATCCAATGGATTCCTGAGAAGATCAATGTAGCGTATAATTTCAAGATGGTTTGGATGGGACGAGTACCTTTTTCTCATTTCTATTTAAATTCCTTTAAAGTTGCGATTATTACAACCTTAATTACACTTATCATTTCATCTATGTCGGCGTACGCCTTGACCAAAATCAAGTTCAAAGGACGAAATATGGTGTTTCTGGCGCTGCTGTCGTTCATGATTATACCTGACCAGGCCACACTGATTCCGCGCTTTCTGCTGATTCGCTGGTTCGGTCTTTATGATACTCATGCTGCAATCATATTAATGAGTATGTTCTCCATCTACTTCACGTTCCTGCTGCGGCAATTTATGATTGGTGTCAGCGACGAATATATTGAAGCGGCGCGAATTGACGGTGCAGGCCATTTACGGATATTCTGGTCTATCATTATTCCGCTCTGCAAGCCGGTGCTCGCTACGGTGGCGATCATCAAATTTATCTGGACCTGGAATGATTACCAGAATCCGCTGATCTTCTTACTAAATAAGAATTTGTACACTATTCCACTCGGTATGACACTGTTCCGGGACGATTATTCGAACAACTATGCGATTATGATGACGGCAGCTGTTTCGGCGATCATCCCGCTCGTCATCGTGTTCATTGCCCTGCAAAAGCAAGTCATTAACGGAATCTCCCTTGGCGGCGTAAAGGGCTGACCTGTGGGTGTACACGATAGATAGTAAAAGTCAAAAATGTGATCCTACAACAGCAAAATTGTGCACTTGGCCAGTAAAGCGGATGCCTATAATAAGAAATGAACAAGGCACTATACTTAAAATTCAGTGCGGGGGGAAGTAAAATGAAAACAAAGAGCAAAAAAAGATTATCCGTTGTACTGGGCTCCATGCTGGCGGTTTCCTTAACGCTAAGCGCCTGTGGAAATTCCGGAAACTCGGAAAAGAATGGGAATGCTGAAGCTGGTACGAATGCCGGGAACACCAAGGTGGACAAGCAAGTCGCCATCAAGTATTACAACTGGGATAATGAAGCCCAGTCGGCTGGTACCGATGCTATGCTGCAGGAATTTATGGATCAGAACCCAGGCATCAAGGTAGAGCATGTGACACTCGTTCCCGGTGATTCTGTGGAGATGCTGAAGAAACTTGACTTCCTGATTTCTTCCGGCGAAGCGATTGATGTTGTTCAGGTGCCAAGCTTGGGAGGCGTGCTTGAACGGGCGACTCGGGGAGCACTTGCCCCGCTGAATGAATTCTATGAGAAAGATAACCTCGTTCCTGAGGATGAATATTATGTGAATGCTAAGGTCGACAACAACTATTATGGGATGCAATATACGAAGAGCAGTAACTATGTGATGCTGAACAAAGATGCACTGGATGAAGCGGGTCTGCCTGTACCTACTTTTGGCTGGACATGGGATGACTACCGCGACTATGCCAAAAAACTGACCAAAGGCGAAGGCGTGGACAAACGTTACGGCACATACTTCCACACTTGGGAGTTGTACATGAACGCTCCAGCTCAAACGATGATGAAAGACCCATTCGTATATGATGACGGAACGACGATCTTCGCGGATCCGACATATAAATATTTCTTCCAGCTGCGTAAAGATATGGAGTCTGCTGATAAATCTGCGAAATCTTATGCGGACGCTCTTGCCGCTAAGCTCAACTATCGTACCGAATTCTTCAATGAAGAAGCCGCTATGATCTTGGCTGGCAACTGGACGATTGCTGATCCAGGTAACACCGAACAGTATCCGCATGAATTCAAGACAGCCTTTGCTCCGGTACCGGTGCCTCCTGCAGGATCGGAACCGAAAGAATATGAAGGCAAATACTTCACCAGCGGCAACATGCTGGCGATGGGCGCAACTTCAAAGAACAAAGAGGCTTCCTTCAAATTGATGAGATTTATGTCGACGGCTGTTAGTGATAACAGACTGGAATTCTCCGGATATAAAAAAGCTGACAATGAGACCTTGCTGACTAAATTGGTCGCTGGCAAAGAAGATATGTATGATATGGATTCACTCAAATACACACTTTTTGATAATGAAATTCAGTTCCTTGACGGTGCGCAGGTGATGACGACGGCAACGTCCGAATTGACCAAAATTATCGATGACGGCTTCAGCAGATTCATGCTTGGAAATGAATCGATTGATAAGGTGCAGCAATGGATGGTTGATGAAGCAACGAAAATTATCAACGAAAAAGGTGTCATCAAGTAAATAGGCAATAAGCGAGGTATCCCAAGTTGGGGACGGGGCTTTGGAAGGTCATCAACCGGCTTTCCAAAGCCTTATTTATACATTGGGCTTACACAATATATGGGAGAGTATAAAAATGATGGAAAGAATTTCTTCAAAGAACAAGTCCGAAGAGCAAGCAGCGTTGCCTTCTAGGGAACAGATGGAGTGGCAGGATCTGGAGCTGGGGATGTTCTGCCATTTTGGAATGAACACGTTTTGCGATCAGGAGTGGGGAGAAGGCAGCGACTCACCTACGCTTTTCAACCCGCTTCATCTGGATGCCCGCCAATGGGTTAGTGCAGCTAAAGAAGCTGGATTCCGTTATTTTATACTGACCGCTAAGCATCATGACGGCTTCTGCCTGTGGCCGACTGCAACAAGCACTTATTCTGTTGCCTCCAGCCCATGGAAAGAAGGGCGAGGCGATGTTGTCAGGGAATGCGCGGAGGCTTGCCGTGAACTTGGGCTAGGCTTCGGCATTTATTTGTCTCCATGGGACAGACATGAGCCATGTTATGCGGATCCGCAAGCGTATGATGATTTCTATTGCCTGCAATTGCAGGAGCTACTTACGGGCTATGGCCCACTTACGGAGATTTGGTTCGACGGTGCAGGATCTGAGGGCCGTAATTACGATTGGCGGCGAATTATGGATCTGATCAAACAATATCAGCCAAGTGCTATGGTGTTTAATATGGGGGCACCAACGATTCGCTGGGTTGGCAATGAAGATGGCGTTGCTCCTTATCCATGCTGGAACACTGCGGATTCCGCGCGGGGTAGCATGTTCAGTGAAGCCTCATTGAACTGGCTTCCCGGAACACCGAGCTGGGTGCCTGCGGAATGCGATGTGCCCATCCGTAAAGACCGCTGGTTCTGGCATCCTCAGGAAGAGCATCTGCTGCTGTCTCTGGAGCAGCTAATGGATATTTATTATCGTTCGGTCGGACATGGGGCGACTTTGCTGCTCAATGTGGCCCCTGACAACCGCGGACTGCTTCCGGAGGCCGATGTGCAGCGACTGCTGGAATTTGGCAAGGAGATCGAGCGCAGATTCGGCAAGGCTCTGGCGGTAAGAGCAGGAACCGGAGATCTTATTGAGCTGGAATTGCCTGTAGCTACCGTGATTGACCACGCTGATATTATGGAAGACATCGCTTATGGCGAGAGAGTGAGCGAATATGTGCTGGAAGCATTCAGTGACGGAGCGTGGCTGGAGTTGAAACGTGGCAGCGCGATTGGCCATAAGAAAATCGACGCCTTCCCTCCAATTTGCACAGAGAAAATACGACTGCGGGTGCTCTTAACTACTGCAAGCCCCAAGATCAGACGGCTTGCCGTCTTTCACTGCGGGGAATCGTTAGAATAGATGTTAAAAAAGGAGGTTGTAGAGTATGAGCCTACTCACTTGGAACGACGGACACTATTTGCTGGACGGACAGCCTTACCGGATCGTGTCGGGAGCTATTCATTATTTTCGGGTTGTGCCTGAATACTGGAAAGACCGGCTACTGAAATTGAAAGCCTGCGGATTCAATACCGTGGAGACCTATATCGCCTGGAATATGCATGAACCCAAGGAAGGGGAGTTCGTATTTGATGGCATGGCCGATGTGGTCTCTTTTATTGAACTGGCCGGAGAGCTTGGGCTTCATGTTATTGTCAGACCGAGTCCATTCATCTGTGCGGAATGGGAATTCGGTGGTCTGCCGGCCTGGCTGCTGGCTTACAGTGAACTTCAGCTTCGCTGCTGTGATCCTCTTTATTTAAGCAAGGTTGACCGGTATTACGATGAGCTGATTCCTCGGCTGGTTCCGCTACTGTCCACACATGGCGGGCCGATTCTGGCCGTCCAGGTAGAGAATGAATATGGCAGCTATGGCAATGACAGTAGTTACCTGAGATATATGCGTAATGGACTCCTCAGTAGAGGGGTCGATGTATTGCTCTTTACCTCCGACGGACCAACCGATGAAATGTTGCTCGGCGGAACACTGGAAGATGTGCATGCTACAGTTAATTTTGGCTCCTGTGCAGAGGAATCCTTCCGCAAATACCGGGAGTACCGATCTGAAGAGCCGCTTATGGTGATGGAATATTGGAACGGCTGGTTCGATCATTGGATGAAGGATCATCATGTGCGCGATGCCGAAGATGTAGCTGGCGTTCTGGATGATATCCTGACGCACGGCTCCTCACTCAATATGTACATGTTCCACGGCGGGACCAATTTTGGCTTCTATAATGGGGCGAATCATATCGTCGCTTACGAGCCGACGACTACAAGCTATGATTATGATGCCCCGCTCACGGAATGGGGAGATACGACGGCGAAATTTGAAGCTGTTCGGTCGGTACTGGGCAAACATGGATTTGCACCGACTTGTCCGCTTCCTGAGCCGATTCCGAAGATCTCCTACGGGAAAGTTGCCTTAATGGAAAGAGCGGAACTATTCACAGCTTCCAATTTGGAGAAGTTATCCGAGCCGGTGAACAGTGTGTGTGTGCAGCCGATGGAAAAGCTCGGACAATCCTATGGTTTTATAATGTACAGCACTTATGTGCAGGGACCACGGTCCAGGCAGAAGCTTTACATCGAGGGTGTGCGTGATCGGGCGCAGGTTTTCCTGGATGGACAGGTACTTGGGGTCATTGAACGCTGGAATCCGCAGCCACTTGAACTTTCCATTCCTGCCGGTGGAGCGCAGCTGGATATTCTCGTCGAGAATATGGGTCGGATTAATTATGGACCGCTCATTCGTGATCCGAAAGGAATTCTGGACGGGGTTCGAATCGATAACCAGCTGCAATATAAATGGACGATCCGTACACTTCCGTTAGAACCGGGAACGCTGGCTTCTCTTGAGTACAAGGAGCAGACGGTGGAGAAGCAAGAAGCTGCGGCACTTTCGGGTTTGCCCGGATTCTACCGGGGCTGGTTTGAGGCGGAGGAAATTGGCGATACTTTTCTACGGTTCGATGGATGGAATAAAGGGGTTGCCTGGATCAACGGATTTAATCTGGGCCGCTACTGGAATGCAGGACCGCAAAGGGCCCTATATATCCCCGGCCCATTGCTGCGCAAAGGTCGTAATGAACTGGTTCTTTTGGAACTGCACGGCTGTGCGGAGACTTGCGAAATTGAGCTTGTAAATTGCCCTGATCTGGGAAGAACTTCGGCCGTCGACGATGCCGTGCTGAATTTTGTGCAGGAAGATAACTTGTAGACATTGCTAGCTTTAAACAATTCAAAGATTGGGGTGAACAAATGCGGAAATCAAGTCTGATTTTAGTGTTAGTTCTCATTGTTGATCTTTTTTCTTCATGCGTAGGAATTCAATACAACGCTGATGGTAAAGCCTCAGCGGCTGCGTCTAATCTCATACTTAACGGAAGCTTTGAAAATACAACGACAACCCTGGACTCGACCTGGACAGGGGTTACAGACGCTGCTCCGGTGGGCTGGAGCTTGTGGGTCCCTACAGGTAGCGGGAAAGGGACGAATAAAACAGCGAATATCAAGATTGATACTGGCACAGCGCATGAAGGAACCCGGTCCATGTTGTTCGATGCCTTTGCCACAAGCAGGATTTCCATCAATCAGGGGGTAACTTCGGTTATCCCCGGTAAATCCTACAGACTTAAAGTCTGGCTAAAGACGGACAATGTCACTGGGCAGGGAGCCTACTTTAGAACACAGTATTACAATACTGCTAAAGTGGGAGATGGACCTTCCTCTCCCAAAATAACAGGCACACATGACTGGAGTATGCAACAAGTACTTCTAACTATGCCGGCTAATGCGACGAAGCTTGTTATCGAACCTTTTTTGGAGACTGGAAAAGGAAAGCTATGGATTGATGATTTCGTGTTAGAGGAATATGCGGGTCTTACAGGAATTGGGCTAGACCGGACGGCCTTCTCTATGGTCAAAGGGGACACGGTTGCACTTCTGCCGACTTTATCTCCAATAACGGCGGCGGATAAAACGGTAGTGTGGACTTCGAGCAATCCAGAAGCTGCGACTGTGGATGCATTTGGCAATGTAACGGGTATGGGGATCGGAACTTCGACCATCAAGATTGCCACGCCGGATGGTAGCCTTGCAGCCGAATGTTTGGTTACTGTCGAAGCCTCCGACACGATACAGGCCTATGAAAAACTGAAACTGAAATGGTACGACCGATTAAGTGGTGGTCAATACGATGGGAGTGATCCTGATATAGCCGCCAGTATAAGCGCTCAGGCTGCGTTGGCTGCTGCACTTTGGGAGAGTATGGATAAATCCTCCGTCCGCACCTCCTTGTGGAGTGATACCGCAAGCACTACAGATTCGCAGTTTATTACAAGCGCTTACAATCGCTTGAAGATTATGGCATTGGCCTATTCTGTGGAGGGCTCGGAGCTTTACGGCAACAGCGCTTTGGTGAATGATATTGTAAGCGCAATCAATTGGATGTACACCAACCGTTACAATCCGAGCAAAAGCGCTTATGGGAACTGGTGGGACTGGGAGATCGGCACGCCGCAGGTTGTGAATGATCTTATGGTGCTCATGTATGATCATCTGACACCGCAGCAAATCAATCAGTATCTTGCGGCAATTGATGCCTTCTGTCCAGACCCAAAAGTAGGGTCGGTGCTTGGCGTTAAGGGCACGAAGATGACGGGAGCGAACCTGCTGGATAAAGCGCTTGTGGTCACGGTAAGAGGCGTGATTGGCAACAACAGTGCAAAGATCATTCAGGGCCGCGATTCCATTGGCTCCGAGTATGTGTACACAACCCATGGAGACGGTGTGTATAAGGATGGTTCCCTCGTTCAACATAACAATATCGCCTATACGGGAGGATATGGTTCCGTCTGGCTCAAAGGCACGGCGGATATGTCTTATCTGCTGACCGATTCTCCATGGCCAATAACGGACCCGAATGTTCTGAACATTTACGAATGGGTGGCTCAGACTTACGAGCCGGTGATCTACAATGGTCAATTTATGGACTCGGTCAATGGCAGAGGTATCTCAAGAAAAGGGAGCGGCAGCGCAAGGGGGCTAATTGTCACCCTGCTGCGGATGGCTGAAACTGCTCCGGAGAATATTTCAGTATCCATTAAGCAAGCGGCGAAAGAGTGGATCTCAGCGAATATGGCATCCGGCAATTATTATGATGGGTTGTCGCTTGCCGATATAACGATTGTGAAAAAGCTGATGAATGACGGGAAGATCGATCCAAGAGGAGCTCTGATTAAGAATCAGGTATTCGCTGGCATGGACCGGGTGGTTCATCTACGCGAAGGTTACGGCTTCGGTCTGAGCTTGTTCTCCAATCGCATCTCGGCGTTTGAGAAAGGGAACAACGAGAACCTGAAAGGTTGGTATACGGGGATTGGGATGACCTATTTATATGATCAGGATCTGACCCAATACCGCAATGACTTCTGGCCTACGGTTAATTCCTACCGCTTGTCTGGCACGACAACGGATGGATCGGGGCAGGGGATGGTCCCTGTGGAGTGGAAAAGTTACATGAATCCGAAAACCTGGGTGGGTGGATCGTCGCTGGAAGGCCTTTACGGTGCAGCAGGGATGGATTTCTCACTCTCCCAAGTGACTGGAAGCGATTTACAAGGCAAGAAATCCTGGTTTATGTTCGATGATGAGATTGTGGCGCTTGGTTCGGGAATCTCCAAAACAACTGCCGGCCCTAAATCTGTTGAGACGATTATTGATAACCGGATGCTGAACGAAGCGGGGAATAACGAACTTCTAATCAACGGAGTTGCAGAACCGTCACAGACCGGATGGTCAGCGACAGTGAAGAACGTTCAATGGGCCCATCTGGAGGGTAATATGCCGGGTTCTGACGTGGGCTACTATTTCCCTGAAGCTCCAGGTATTCTGGCTCAACGTGAAGCCAGAACCGGCAGTTGGAAAGAGATTAATGCCACTCAATCCGATGTTCCCATTACGCGCAACTATTTAAGCATGGCAGTTGAGCATGGAGATACGCCTACGAACGGCTCATACTCCTATGTCCTGTTGCCTAATCGTGACATTGCCAGTACTGAAGACTATAGTGGCAACCCGGATATCGAAGTGCTGCGCAATACAGAGGATGTGCATGCGGTCAGAGAGAAGAAGCTGGGCATAACCGCCGCTAATTTCTGGAATCCAGGAACGGTAGATTCCATCAAGGCGCTCAATCCGGCTTCCGTGATGATTCGGCAGATCGATCAGGAGCTTGTCGTTTCGGTGTCTGATCCTACACAGTCGCAAAATCTATTGTCCCTAGAACTGGATATACCGGGGTTGACACTGCTCAGCAAAGACAGCAAGACGGATGTGGTGCAAGCTTCGGGAAATACAGTTATAACGGTGGATGTGAAGAATTCTATAGGGGCAACGCATGTATTGAAATTTAATATTACTGAAGGAGAGACTCCAAAAGACGAATATGACGAGCTTCGTGGAAGATGGGTGGAATATTTGACCGGAGGGCAATCCTTCGACCCACATAATCCGGATATTGCCAAGTCCATAAAGACTTTATCCGATAAGATCAGCAATCAGGAGCAAACTGGATTTTGGGATACGATGAACAAGCAAATGAACCGTACTTATTTATGGAGTGATAAGCCGGGCAGCACAGCAGATGCTTTTGATACGGCAGCCTCATATAATCGGTTGAAGGATATGGCTATTGCCTTTTCGACAACAGGCTCACCATTGTATGAGAATATGCAGCTGAAATCAGATATTCTGGACGGTTTAGATTTCCTATATGCGAATTGGTATAACGAAACCAAACTGGAGAAAGGCAATTGGTTCGAGTGGGAGATCGGCATTCCGCTGGCATTGGGGGATACGATGGCCTTGATGTTCGAGTATTTGTCAGCCGATCAGATTAACAAATATACCAAAGCCATTGATAAGTTCTGTCCGGACCCAACCAAACGGACCAACCAACCCTCGTTGATGGAAACCGGCGCGAATCGGTTGGATAAAGCACTGGCAGTAGTTCTGAGAGGCATTCACAATCGTGACAGCGGGAAGATCAAACAGGGACGGGATGCCGTTAGCCAGGTATTGCCTTATGTAACCCGCGGAGATGGATTCTATGAGGACGGCTCCTTTATCCAGCATAATAATATTGCATATACCGGTAGTTACGGGGCTGTATTACTTGGCGATATGATGAAGATGATGACCTTATTGACAGGGTCTTCTTGGCCGCTGACTGATGCCAATCTGAAGAATGTATATAACTGGGTAACGGATTCTTATGAACCTCTTGTCTACAGAAAACTAATGATGGATATGGTGTTCGGCAGATCGATAGCCCGGGGGAACAGACAACTCGTGCCTTGGTCGCATATTCTTCGGTTGGCTTCCTCCGCGCCACCGGAGCAAGCGGCCCGGTTTAAATCGATGGTGAAGTATTGGTTCGAAGCCGATACAGCATTGGACAGTTATTACGAAGGTCTAAGGGTTGCGGATATTGTTTTGCTCCAGACGCTTATGAATGATCCAGAGGTGCAGCCATCGGGAGACCTTACTGTGCACAAGCAGTTTGCAGCTATGGACCGAATTGTCCATCACCGGCCTGGATATGCTTTTGGAATCAGCATGTCTTCGGCCCGAATTGCCAACTATGAAGGCGGGACGGAGAACCTGAAGGGTTGGTATACGGGTGAAGGCATGACCTATCTGTATAATCAGGATCTGAATCAATATGCTGATGCATTCTGGCCGACTGTAAATGCTTACCGTCTGCCAGGAGTTACATCGGATGGGGCAACGCGTGGTGCAGCCAAGACTACATCAAAAACATGGGTAGGAGGATCCTCCATAGACGGACTTTACGGAGCGGCCGGCATGGATCTGGATCCGGATAACAGCACATTGTCCGGTAAAAAGTCCTGGTTCATGTTCGACGATGAAATCGTAGCGCTTGGGGCAGGTATTACAAGCACGGATAGCCGCAAGGTGGAGACAATTGTAGATAACCGCAAGCTCAAGGAGAGCGGTGACAATGTACTTACAATCAACGGTGAGGTTAAGCCTTCTGCGCTGGGTTGGTCTGAGTCGATGAATCAGGTGCATTGGGCACATCTGGAAGGAAATATTCCCGGCTCGGGGATCGGTTATTATTTCCCTGATGCACCAACGATAGACGGTTTGCGGGAGGCCCGGACTGGCGCTTGGAAGGATATTAATCAAGGGGGATCAACGGAGCCGATCACTAGAAATTATACCAGCCTGTCGATTGCTCAGGGAACGAAGCCTGTGGATCAATCGTATTCGTACGTGCTGCTACCGAACCAGGATGAAGCAGCGACAGCGCGTTATAGCAGCAATCCCGACATCGAAATTATTGCCAATACGGATAGTGTTCAAGCCGTAAAGGAACAGAAGCTGGGACTTACGGCTATGAACTTCTGGGTTCCGGGAATAATCGAATCCGTGCGTGCTAATAATCCAGCTTCCGTCATCATCAAGGAGTCTGGAGATGAATTGACGATAGCTATTTCGGACCCGACCCAATCCCAATCTGTAGTGAAATTGGATGTCGGTAAAGCCGCGCTGGAAGAACTAATGAAAGATCCAACCGTGACCGTAATGCAACTCTCACCGAGGATCGAACTCGCAATCGATACAAGTGGCTCCAAAGGGAAAAGCCATGTTGTCAAGTTTAGAATTGATCCGAATGCCGAACCTTCCGAGCCTTCCGATACGGAACCAGACGAGGAGGCAAAAACGAAGCTGTATGTTTCTGAAGATGCGTATGTCAATGGGGGATCGAAAGCTGCAGTCAATTATAGCTCGGTCAATTACTTGCAAATCAGAAATGGCAGCGGGGACACAGACAGAAGGGCTTATCTGAAATTCGATCTAAGTTCATTTGTCGGCGAAGTCGGTTCTGTAAAGCTGAATGTGTTCGGAAAGACGAATGACGGGGCAGGCACTTTGTCCGATATTGGTGTATTTGGAGTCCAGGATGATTCTTGGACAGAGGCAACGCTGAATTACAACAATGCTCCAACAATCGGTACTCAGGCAGCGCTTCAGACCTTTTCTGGACCGGAGCAGTGGAGGCAGTTCGATATCACCTCATGGGTTGGTTCGGAGTTCCCTTCCGATCCGGTGATAAGCTTGGCACTTAGGCAGGTAGGTTATAATCTTGCCACAGACATAAGAAGCCGCAAGAATGAGAATGGCAAATATACCGCGTATCTGGAGATTCTGCCGAAAGATACAACACCTCCTGTCACGAAGGCGACTGTACTTGGAGAAACAGGAGAAGGGGGCGCATTTAAGGGCAAAGTTAATATCACTTTTGATGTTACCGACCAATCCAATGGGGGGGCTGTTGGCTGGGGAGTCAAGCGGACGGAATACCGGCTCAACGGAGGTGCATGGAATACGGTTACTCAGAGCGTATATATTGAGAACTCCGGAACCTTCAGCATCGATTATCGTTCGGTGGATAAGGCTGGCAATGTAGAGCCGTTCCGGCAGCTTCAGGTGACGGTTCTGGAGCCTACAGAAAGAGTCTCGACGGCAATCAGCGGTCCGGCAATCCTGACTGTCGGGGAGACCGGAACGGCGGTTACTTCGGTTGTGTACAGCGATGGCAGCCGTTATATAGTAACCGAAGGCATAATCTATGAGAGCAGCGATACTAACGTCGCGAGTATAGGCAAAGATGGCCATATTGAAGCAAAAGGCCCGGGTGTTTCGGTTATTTCATCCGTTTATGACAGCATGACCGCTTCCTATTCATTAAAGGTGGATGAACAACTTCCGGAGCTTCTCTCCATTTCGTTAAGCGGTCCGACATCCTTGGAAACAGGGCAGAGTGGTAAGGTGGTCACAACAGCAGTATATAGTGATGATAGCCGCCATACGGTAACCGAGGGTGTGATCTACGAGAGCAGTAACAGGAAGGTAGCCATAGTAACGGCAACAGGGCAGCTGCAAGCACTCGATCCGGGCATGACTGTGATTACTGCAAGTTACGGAGGACAGCAGAGCAGTCTGACGCTTCAGATTCTACAAGCGGAAGACAATACTTCAACTGTTCCGAGTCCGCAACCACAAGTACCTTCCGTACCGGAGGAAACGGCGGGACGACTGCAACTAAATGCAGCCTCGTTGAACGATCTTTCGGCAGCAATTGTCTACAAGGGTAAATTGAGAATGCTAGTATTACCGGGGATGGCAGCAGACATGCTGAACCAGAAGCCGCTTCGGGTAGAGGCTTCTAACATCAATGTGACCCTTCCGGCAGCGGTGCTTCAACAATTGCAGGCTTTGGTTCCTGCGGAGCAATTGGCCGGTAGCCAAATCCTTCTGGAGGCTTCCGAGGTAAATGGGGGAGCGAAGCAAAGAATACTAGCTAACGCGGAGCGGCAAACTGGTGCAGCATTGAACCAGGCAGGGGAGTTCCTTCTCTTTAACCTGTATATTGTCGCTGGTGACGGTACAAGAAGCATACTTCACCAATTTGTTGAGCCCGTTACATTGGAGCTTAACATTTACCCAGAGGCAAAAAGGAATTTGCTCGGTGGCTATTATTTGCCGGAGTCCGGAAATATGGAGTATGCAGGCGGTTCCTGGCTGAAGGGCAAGGTGGCTCTGCACACCGAACACTTAGGCACATATGCCGTACTGGAATATAACAAATCGTATGACGATATTCCTTCTGGACATTGGGCGGCGGCGGTTGTGCAAGAGCTGTCGGCCAAACATCTGATTCAAGGCGTCGGACCTCAGAATTTCGAGCCGAACCGATCAGTGACCCGTGCCGAATTTACAGCTATGCTGGTCCGCTTGCTAGGACTTAAAGCGAAAGGATCTACAGCATTTGCGGATGTATCTGCGGATCAGTGGTATGCGGAGGAAGTGGCGCGGGCTGTAGAGGCGGGGATAGTCCATGGGGTGAGTGAGACTCGCTTCGCCCCAAAAGCTCTTATTTCCCGCCAAGAAATGGCGGTCATGGTGATGCGAGCGTACGATTATGTCAGCGGGAGAAAGGTGGAGCCCAAGCCTGTAATCCAATTCGGTGACTTGCGTGCGGCTGCCTCATGGGCCCGTGAATCGATCATTGATGCCCAAGCCCTTGGACTTATCCAGGGTCGAAGTGAACAGCAATTCGCTCCGGGAGGCTCAGCAACTCGAGCTGAGAGTGCAATGGTTCTACACAATCTTTTAGCAATTAAGACTGAAAAGTAAGAATTTGAAGCTAGGGCTTTGGGACGGTTCAGTAGAACCATTCCAGAGCCCTTTTAGCATTTAGAGAAATCGGCGGGTTTGGATGGGCAGAGCTTTTGTTGAGGTTTCATTTCTACTCGGTTTGTGAATAATGGAGGATTAAATAGGAAGGGAGCATTAGAGATGCAAGAATATATGGATATAGTGCTACGGGCCGTTGTTGCTATGATCATGCTCTTATTGACCGCTAAAGTATTGGGCAAACAGACCATTTCTAATCTGACATTCCACGATTTCGTGACAGGGATTATATTAGGATCGATTGCATCGAATTTAGCGTTTAATAAAGACCTGAAATCTTCGTATATGATCGTGGCTCTTCTAGTTGTTGTAGCCGTGTCCTTTTTATTTTCTGTTCTCGCTTTAAAGAATCGTAAAATGAGAAGCTGGATCTCAGGATCACCTACGGTACTTATCGAAAACGGGAAAATTCTTGAAGGGAATATGAAAAAGGTAAGGTATTCGCTAGACTCCTTGGATCAGGCACTGAGGGAAAAAGAAATTTTTAATCTAGAGGTAGTAGAGTATGCCGTATTAGAAGATAACGGAATGGTATCCGTCTTAAAGAAACAAGAGTATCAATATGTTACTCGAAAAGATTTGAAGCTTCTTTCGGTTCCTCAGAGCTTTCCCGTTGAGTTAATTATGGATGGCGTCCTCATTGAAGAGAATCTTGAGAATAATGGACTGACCAGAGAATGGCTGGAGAACGAATTAAGACGGAAGGGGAAACGGATCTCCGACGTATTTTACGGGGTAAGAGGAACGCAGCGGCAGCTCGTTTTTGATTATTATGAAGATGGGATAAACAAACCGATTGATAAAGAATAGATTCATTCATATTGGAGATTGACGGATCGCTGAGGACCGCTCTATAATATTTGTATAATTATTAATTAGTTAATAAAAATATAAATGTTGAAGGGCGGAGTTTATTCATGGCAGATCGCGCAATCCTTAACACAGACATTCGCAAAGGTATGATAAACAAAAATATTTATGGACACTTCTCTGAGCATCTAGGACGTTGTATTTATGAAGGCATTTGGGTCGGAGAAGATTCACCGATTCCTAACACTAACGGTATTCGTAATGATGTTGTGAAAGCGCTTAAAGAAATACAAATTCCAGTACTTCGCTGGCCGGGTGGTTGTTTTGCAGATGAATATCATTGGAAAGATGGTATTGGTGATCGCGAAGCTCGTAAACGTATGATCAATACGCATTGGGGCGGCACGGTTGAGAACAACCATTTTGGTACACATGAATTTATGGAATTATGTGAGATGCTGGAATGTGAACCTTATATCAATGGTAATGTGGGAAGTGGTACGGTTCAAGAGATGTCCGAATGGGTAGAGTATTTAACCTTTGGCGGTGTCTCACCGATGTCTGAGCTTCGCCAGCAGAACGGTCATCAAGAGCCTTGGGCTGTCACTTATTTTGGCGTTGGTAATGAGAATTGGGGCTGCGGCGGGAATATGCGTCCAGAATATTATGCAGATCTTTATCGCCAATATCAGACGTATGTACGTAATTACGGGGAGAATCGTATTCATCGGATCGCTTGTGGTCCTAACGTGGATGATTATCACTGGATGGAAGTTCTTATGCGTGAAGCTACACGCTTTATGGACTCGATTACCCTTCATTATTATACGATTCCTGGTCCAGCATGGGAGAATAAAGGGGCAGCAACAGGCTTTGAAACTAGTGAATGGTTTAGCACTTTAGAGAAGGCCCTTCGCATGGATGAGCTGATTACTAAACATGGCGTTATTATGGACAAATATGACCCAGAAAAAAGAGTAGGCCTTATCGTTGACGAATGGGGAACTTGGTATGATGTTGAGCCGGGTACGAATCCAGGATTCCTATATCAACAAAATACAATTCGGGATGCCCTTGTAGCTGGCGTAACACTGAATATTTTCCATAAACACAGTGACCGGGTACGGATGGCAAATATTGCGCAGACCATTAACGTGCTTCAAGCAGTGATTTTAACCGAAGGAGAACAAATGCTGCTAACGCCTACCTATCATGTATTCAATATGTTTAAAGTCCATCAGGATGCTGAGTTGTTGGATTTAACAATCGATAGTGGGACTTACAGCTTTGAAGGCCGCGAGATTCCTGAAGTATCTGCTTCAGCTTCCGTAACAGACGCTGGGATCATTCATGTCAGTTTTTGCAACTTGAATCACGCTGCATCAGCTACTGTACCCCTCGAGCTGCGTGGCCTTTCCGGGCAGAAGGTTGAAGTGACAGGCACTACGCTCACAGGTAACAAGATAGATGCTCATAATACATTTAGTCAGCCAGATGCTGTCGTACCGCAAGCTTTTACAGCCTTTACACTTGAAGGTGATCTTCTTAATGTAGAGCTGGCTCCAATGTCAGTAACTGTGCTGGAGATTACGCCGAAGGCATAAGGTGGTGTTATCATGTCAACAACATCTGCATGCAAGGGGTGTCGCGACGATTATAAGGTTACCGATGCACAGATAGAGCGAATCTTGTCATCATCCATGTTTAAGACAGAGCTTTGTGTTCCAGATGAGGTTTATGCTGAACGGATTTCGCTTTGCGGGACTTGTCCTAAGCTGCATGAGAGTGTGACTTGCGTAGCTTGTGGATGCATTATTCCTGTTGTAGCTAAGCTTAAGGAACGTGGCTGTCCACTGCCTGGTGGCGGATTATGGGGACCCTTCATTGAACATGAAATAAGGTAAAATAAGAGCCGCATTCGACTCTCCGATGGGAGATGAATGCGGCTTTATTCATGGGTATCTGTGTAGAACAGCTCAACGATTAGATCATCATTATAGTTGCCAAAGCCTTTGCCAAAAAGGGTAATGCCGCCAATATGCTCGGCCTCTTCATCGACGGAAAGCTTGAAAGTCCATTGCTTGTTGCGAATGTTCACTTGATCCAGCGTAACGTCGGACAGTTTCAGGCCGTCCATAAACGTGCCTTTAGATGTAATGCGCAGCTGCTTAAGGAGGCCGTATTGATTCGTGAGTGCTGGCCACCAAGCTGGCGTGTATTTACCACGTCTATCTCCGTAGTCACCCGGACTTGTCCAGAATCCAAGCTGTACTCCGTTCAGTGTGAAAGTGATATCGGAGGGCCAATTATTATTAATGGAAGGCGCTTCGGAGGCAATCTCCATCGTAATGATTAGCTCCTCGGGCTGTTGACTGGAGAGAAGGAAGTTAGGGATTTTATATTCGATATATCCTTTGCCGAACCAGAGAATACCAGCATTCATACGCTCGAGATCCCAGAAATAACGGGGATCATCAAAGCTGCCAATCACTTGCTCTGTAGTGGCAAGACCGCAGGTAGGCTCGATCATGAAGTCGGAATAATGCCCAACAGGAATCTCCTTGCGGTAGCTTTTGCGCTCATTAATTTGTCTGCCTGGAAAGGTGATCTCGGCACTTTCAGCAGCCAGCGTACAGATCTTTTGCAGACCACTTCGTCCAGGTGCCATATGTGTCTGGATAAGTCCTGCAGCTTCTAGCTTACGCACATGCATTGTCATAATGGCGCTGCTCAAATTTACCGCTGCGGCCAATTCCTTGACATTCATTGGGTTCTCGGCAAGCAAGCGCAGCAGGTGCAGACGAACTGAACTGGCTAAAGCTTCGTAGACGGGAAGAGATTCTTCCGACAGGTCAAGTTTCATAGATGGCCTCCAATTTAGTTCAAGACGTATAGTTAATGATTATATTATTTAAATGCTTGTTTTACAATACGAAGGTGAGAAATTTTCTGGACGCTCATTCACTTTGATCGCGTGATTTAAGATAAAAAGAACGGAGCCTGAGGCTCCGCTCTCTTTCCAAATTATGATTCTCTTAATTTACATTTGAGTTATATTCGGTCAGTATTTCGTCTGATTTGAGTGCTCTGCTGTAAATCTTCAGTTCATCAATCATTCCCTTATAAGGTACGTCCCAATAGTTTACGCCAAGAGCGAACACACCATTCTTGTTCTTAAACACATTCGGGAAGCCCTCACCGGAGAATTGCTCAACTCCATCGAGGTATACCTTCACGGTACCGTTGTTGACCGTAAATGCTACATGCGTCCATTTATTCTCTGGAATCTTCATAGCGGAAATAGCATCATACCATGCCTCGCCAGACCATAGCAGTGTTTTACCTCCACCGTTCTGTGGAACGAAGCTAATCCAGTTGTTGATCGAAGCAGCACCGAAGAAAGTTGTCGTTGCATCAGTAAGCTGCTCAGGATTTAACCACATAGATACGGTATAGGTATTGCTGTCAATTAATCCATTAGGTAACCGGATCCCGGAAACACCGTCAAATACTGCTGCTTGATTAGTGATACCGTTACCGTAAGTGATATTACCTACAGTTGGAGCCTCGATTTTTATTCCCGTAACCTGGCCAGTACCGACCAATTGGAGGGAGTCATCAAGGTTTCCATCAAAAGCATAATAGGCTACTTTTCCATCCGTAACGTCTACCTTATAGTCTGCTGAGACTCCACTGCCATCAGTCGCAGTGGCTGTAATCACTGCTTCTCCACCTACCGTTAGTGCTGTTACGGTTCCGGTTGTAGCATCAACTGAAATGGCGCTAGGATCACTAGAACTCCAAGTAAGTTTCTTATTTCCTGCATTGGTAGGCAGTACTTTTACTTGAGGGGTAAAGGTATTCCCCACAGCCACATCCATTTCAGCATCACGAATGGTTATCGTACTTACTTTAACATTGCTGTCAGGCTCACCGTTTACCAGCAAGTCTACAGCTTCAGCGGAAAGTGCACTTTCGTAGATACGCAGGTTATCAATCAAACCTTTGTAAGGGATATCCCAGTAGTTTACACCCAGTGCGAATACTGCATCTGCGCTGTCAAATACATCCGTAAATTCTTTTCCAGTGTACTTCAATACTCCGTTTACATAGAGCTTCACAGTCCCGGCATCGTAAGTGAAAGCTATATGCGACCATTGGTTAACTGGAATCTGCATGCCTGCTTCTGCATCGTGGAAGGTTTGGCTACCAAACCACATCCGGGTAGTAGCTCCACCGTTTCCATAAGGCAAGAGACTAATCCAATTCGTATCTGTTGTAGCACCAAAGAAGGCTGTAGTGAATGGAGTCAGTTCTTGTGGGTTAAGCCACATGCCTACTGTGTAGGTGTTGCCTTTAATCAAACCATTTGGTAGGCGAATACCGGAGCTACCGTCGAATTTAGCTGCAAGACCAACTTCACCTGTCTCATAGGTGATGTTCCCACCAGTATTGTTAATCCGATTGCCGGTAATTGTACCCTTATCAGTACGATCTCCGTTCTCTGAAAGATCTCCTTCAAAATCATAAGCTGCCACCAAACCGTCTTCCAGTATATTTCCAGTCAGTTCCATTACAACGATAGTAAAGGTCTTAGTTGCAGTAGACTCACCCAATGCAATCGTAGCAGTAAGTTCAATCGTTGCGTTTCCGAGTCCTTTTTCAGGACGAACAACTGAACCATCGTTTCCTACTACGGCTTCATTGGAAGACGACCACGTAATGACTGTTCCTCTTACGGCCTCAGTTGGGAGCGTAAGATCTTTGTATACTTTACTTGTATTGCCCAAGCTTAAACTATCTTTAACATTGGATACAATTTGATCTGTGCTCAGCAGTTCAATTTGGCTGCCCCAGACGGTAACACCCTTATTGGACATGGCTGTGAAAGTCATAACATTGCTCTGACGAGTGGAATCCCATTGTTTTACGAATACACCTTTGTAGAGATTTTGTACAGTAGCTCCGTTTTCTATTTCATTGATGAGCAGGTCGGCGTAATACTCTCCTTTTAGCTCCCAAGAGCCGGTTACGGACCCTGTAATGGTTCCATCACTTCGCAGTTCGATAGCTGTTGTGGATTTTATTTTAGCAGAAGTATCTTTCCCGTGATTCACGAACTGGTAAGCTCCAATAACATCTTCATGCATAACAACTGCGATAGTTTCACCAGTGTAACGATGAGGAGAAGTGAGCGGCCATCCATCTTCGTTGGTGAACATTTGATGCACACGAAGCTCATGTGTTTCACCACGCTGCGGGAACCGAGTGTGGAAAAAGTTGAATATTTTACCCGTCTCTTCATCATAATTCACTGAATTATGGCCTGATGCAACATAACCGTAAGTTTGGAAGTCTGGGTCACTATTCACGTTCGTGAACATGAAGTTACCAAGAACTTTGTTGCCAATGGCTGAATGGTCATTGCTCGTTGCCAGCACTGCACTTTGTCCGGCAGCATCCACATAAGGACCATCCGGATTCGTTGAACGGAACTGACGCATATTGTAACCACCGTCGGACGCTAGTCCTCCATAAGTTACATATAAGAAGTAGTAATCTGTATTCTTGTCGTAAACGATATACGGACCTTCGCCCGATTTGGTCATACCGCCAGAAATATGGGTACCGAAATACCGGTCGATTAGACGTCCATCAGCGGTCGTTCCGTCTTTACCTGGATATTTAGGCTCGCCGGTAGCTGGATCGATTTCTAGAATAAATATACCGCCTGACCATGATCCATAAGTCATCCACAGCTTGCCGTCTTTATCGTAGAATAACGTCGGGTCAATTGCGTTTGTATACGTTTTGTTCTTATATGAACCGCCTGCGTCAAACCAATCTGGGTTGGCATCTTCTAATGTTCCGTTATCAATAAGCTTTTGAATATTTGTGTTTGTCCATTTTTTATTAATTTTGCTGTTAGTATCATAATCTTCTTCCTTGGTGAAGCCGGAATAAATTACGGTATTTCCATAGGTATAAGGACCTTCAATATTTTGCGAAGTGGCAAAGCCAATCGCTGAGCGGATGTAAGTGGAAGAAGCACTATAATACATCATATAAGCGCCAGTGGTGCCGTCCATATTCTCATAATTCTCATTCCAGAAAACGTCTGGAGCCCATATGGAGAATCCGCCTTTACTGTCAGAATCGTTCTCTCCAGCCCATTTAAAGGATTCTGCCAGATTCGCGGAAAGATCACCAAAGAGTACGTTGCCTGGTGTTGTATAACCATTTGTGAAACGAGTCCAGTTCAGCAGATCATCCGATTTCGCCGCATCGATATGAGACCCGAATACATAATACGTTCCTTTGTCTACAGCTACTGACGGATCATGTACAGAAACATTGGTGAGTGCTGGCGCCGTTGCTGACGGACCCGGCGTAGCAGTGGGAGTCGCTGTAGCTGTAGGAATCGGGGTAGTAGTAGGTGTAGCAACAGCGCTGCCGTCTGATCCACCAGAACCTGAACTACCAGAACCAGACGTTGCCGTAGGTGTTGGAGTAGGTGTTTCAAATTTGATTTGGTTACTGTATTTACTGTCAAAGCCAACCTTCCCAGTGCCTTGGATAGTAATCATGTCGTTTATACCAAGGATAAGATTCTTGATTGCTGCATCAGTATCTATACGCAGCTTGGCTAATTGGTTCAATGTAACTTCAGTAATGTTGCCTGCAGTTAGATGTAGTGTAGGCACTCCTAACGCTCGTACCTCAGCAGAATCAAAGTTTCCTCTCAGCCTGATGATTGAATCGTTCGGGAGCGTATTCTCTATAACGACCCGGCCGAAGCCTGCTCCCGTCAAAGTAGTATCTTCCTCAAGCATTACACCGGAATGTACACGTACACTTGGTACGGCACTCGTTCCTTTAGTAACGACACGGAGTTTCCCATTACGCTTATCTACAACCATGTCACCTGCATTAGAGTTACTAAGTACGATACTATTTTCGCCGCCGCCGGTTACGAATATGGTTCCTTTAACAGTGACGTTATTCAGCGTGATATCACCTTCTGCAATACCTTCGGTAAGGTACAGGTTTCCGGAGATAGTGGAGTTGTTCAACTCAACACCCGGGTTACTAATTACCATATTCTGAGTGGTAATCCCCGTATAACTCCCGCTCTTAGAAGTGATTTCCCCAGCCAACTTCTCAATCATACGCAGTGCTTCCGCTCTTGTTACGGCTTTTGCGCCTTTAAAGCTGCCATCACTATAACCATTCAAATAACCTTCACCAAATAAAGATAATACAGCTTCTTGGCTCCATGAGGGTAAATCTTCAACATCTTTTGGTGCAGAAGTATTTGCAGAAGAATTGAGCTGGAATAGTCTGTGCAGCATAACCGCGGCTTCTTGACGACTTACTACCTGTGTTGGTCGGAAGGTGCCATCGCTATATCCTGATACATATCCTGCAGCCGAAGCTTTCTGGATATCGCTGTAATAAGCACCTGACTCCAGTACATCCGTGAAGGCAATTTCTGATTTTTCCTGCAAATTAAAGACGCGATTGATCAATGTGACCCATTCCGCGCGGGTGATCTCTTGATTCGGTTTGTAAATTCCATTTCCATAGCCTGAAATCAAGCCCTTATCCACCCAGGATTGAAAATCTTTCTGTGCCCAGTGGCCCGAATAATCGACAGCCTGTTGTTGCGTGGATGGTGGGATTGTTTTGGAATCGCTTGCAGAAGCTGTTGAAATGAATGGTGCAGGTACTAGCAGCGTGAGTGCAAGAAGTGAAGCGGTTAGCTTACGAGTTGTTTTCCTCAAATTCATGATCCTCCGATTCTATTGATTAGAGATTGCGGCGGTACGAAAAATGTAAAACGCTTACAATAGAACTACTAAAAAAACGTTTTTCACAAATCAAAATGGATTTGTTTTATATTTATACAAACCATATCGTGGAAAACGTTTTATGTTGATCTCATTTTAAGCATGATGTTAGCATATAGTCAAATAGAAATTTATAAAACAATGAATCTATTTATATTTTTATTAACAAAAGGTAGTTGGGTTTGGATAGCGTATGAAAAGTACTGCAGATTACTACTGGAGCTGTGTAAAGTGAAAGAAGGTGGGAGATGTGGGCGATAAAGAGATGGATAGGGGGAAGTGATAACTGGTTCATATCAGAGTACAGATAGGGGGGCTAAGGAAGTATAATACGAATTTGTTGTTCGCCCCCATGAAAGAACCAACCTTGATACATGTGCATTCTAGAAGATTTTAAAGGTAATACATTTTGAACATGATATCTTGATCATGATTTCCGAATTTTTTTCCGAAAATTGTCGCGCCTCCGACGTGTTTTGCATCTTCCTTCACTTCGATCCGGAAAGTCCATCTGTCACAGGTCGTATCTAAATCCTCAATCGAAACGGAAGACATGGGGTCACCGTCAATGTATGTGCCATTGTGATTAGTAATTCTAATCGTTTTTAGTAATCCATACTGGTTAATATTGTGCGGCCACCATTCAGGTGTGAATTTACCTCTTGCATCAGCAAAATCCCCTGGGCTTGTCCAAGTACCTAATTCCAAGCCATTCAATGAAAAGGTGATGTCTGAAGGCCATACGTCATTGGCAAATGGAAATTCGGAAGAAAGCTCTAAGCTAATTTCAAATTGCTGTAAGGTTTCATCTTTTTTTAGAAAATTGGCAATGTTGTATTGAACATAACCTTGGGTAAACCATAGAATCTCTGCATCGACTCTTTTAGAATCCATGAAATACTTAGGTTCGTCTACTCTGCCGATAAACTCTTTCTCTGTGGCAAGTCCGCATGTAGGCTTCAGATCATAATCCGTATAATGACCAATCGGCACCGATGTCTCATAAGAGGCAAAAGAATGAAAGATTTTTTTAGGGAAGTTAATCTCAATATGGTCGACTCTAAGAATTGAGATTTTTTGCATTCCGGATTTACCAGGAACTTTTTCTGTTTTTATGATTCCTGCATCTTCTAACTTTTTAATGTGTTTTGTTACGATGGGACTGCTTATTTTAAGTTCTTCTGCCAAATCTTTGATGTTCATCTTATTTTTGGAGAGTAACTGAATGATTTTTATTCGTACTTCACTTGCCAAGGCTTCATAAACAACGAGAGAGGACTTGTCTATTTCCAATTGC
>NZ_CDRJTB010000054.1:0-48527 GCF_976954365.1 Paenibacillus sp. Marseille-Q9583 | reverse complement strand
GGCGTCCTTATAAGGACACCGAAGACGTTTATGCTTGAAAAGCCATGCAGCGGACAAGATTCCGATTGTATGGCTTTTTTCTGTGGCGAAATGTTTTTTGGGCAACGATTCATCTGATTTAGCAAAAAATTCCTTTCACCAGAAAAAGGTTTTTGATTTTTAATGGCGAATCTATTATGCTTAAGTGGTGAAAAGTGGGGTAAAGTGGGGATTCGGGGATTAGGGGTGGGAAAAAGGATGTTCATGGGAGAGTATCAACACAGCATTGACGACAAAGGCCGAATTATTATTCCGGCTAAACTCCGTGAATTGCTTGGAACCTCCTTTGTGGCGACCCGTGGTCTAGACTCGTGTCTATTTGTTTATCCCATGGAAGAATGGGCAATCATGGAACAAAAGCTAAAAAGCCTTTCACTGATGAAATCAGATGCCCGTGCATTCAGTCGCTTTTTTTTCTCAGGCGCAACAGAATGTGTATGGGATAAGCAGGGAAGGGTAAATCTGCCGGCCAATTTAAGGCAGTATGCCAAACTGGACAAAGACTGTGTTATTCTGGGCGTTTCGAACCGGGTGGAAATCTGGAACAAAGAGCTATGGGAGCAGTACTTCGAACAGTCCGAGGAATCGTTCAACGAAATTGCCGAAAAATTGGTGGATTTCAATTTTGATCTATAAAACACAATATCGAATACTGTCCTGGAGGGATGCAGCTTGTTTCACCACATCACGGTGCTTAAAGAAGAAGCGACAGAAGGGCTGCACATCAAAAAAGACGGAATCTATGTAGATTGCACTCTCGGTGGAGCAGGCCACAGCGCACTAATTGCTTCCAAACTTAGCGGCGAAGGCCGATTAATCTGTTTGGATCAAGATGATTGGGCTCTGGAGAACGCAAAAGAAAGACTAGCTGAATACGGAGACAAGGTTGTACTCATTAAGACCAATTTCCGTGATCTGGAGAGTGTACTTAAGGATGTACCCTTTGTACCACAAAAAGATGGCATTCCCCAAGTGGATGGAGTCCTCTTTGATCTTGGCGTATCCTCTCCCCAGTTTGATGAGGGAGAACGCGGATTTAGTTACAATCATGATGCTCCGCTGGATATGCGGATGGATCAGACAGCGCTATTAACGGCTGCTGATATTGTGAATACGTGGTCTGAGCAGGAGATTGCCCGTGTGCTTTTCCAATATGGAGAAGAGAAGTTCTCGCGAAGAATCGCTAAGAAAATTGTAGACAGAAGAGAAGAAAGTCCTGTTGAGACCACAGGAGAATTAGCTGAGCTTATCAAGGAAGGTATTCCGGCGGCTGCACGAAGAACGGGAGGACACCCCGCTAAACGGAGCTTTCAAGGTTTACGGATTGCTGTAAACGACGAGTTGGGTGCTTTTGAAGAAGGATTACATAGCGCAGTACGTTGCCTTGCACCAGAAGGTAGAGTATCCGTTATCACTTTTCATTCACTTGAGGACCGAATTTGCAAGCAAATACTAAGCAGCTATTTAAGCAGATGTACATGCCCGCCTGACTTTCCGTTTTGTGTATGTGGCGCGAAAGGCACGCTTAAGTTAATCAACCGCAAACCGCTTGTGCCTTCTGAAGAAGAGCTTGAGCTTAATACTCGAGCCCGTTCAGCTAAGCTGCGCATTGCAGAAAAATTGTAATTGACGATAAAGGAGAGTCAGAGATGGCCTATACCCGCGGCAATTTAGCAGTTCAGCCCAAAAGAAAAGAAGAGGTAAACCCCCTTTACCGCGAGAAGACAAAAGTAGTTACCAAACGAAGAGTACTTCCGCTGCAAGAGAAACTTTTGTATATGCTGACGCTAGGAGTATGCGTTTTGGTGGCTATCACCCTGATTTCACGTTACGTTCATATTTATGATTTGAACTTGCAGGCCCAGAAATTAGATAAGGATATAGCGACTGCTAAGAAGCAAATTTCCACGTTTGAGATGGAGAAGCAGAACTTGGAGCAGAAGGTTGCCCAAAAGGCAAAGGATCTTGGATACGTAGCACCGGATGAAAATGCTACAATCTTTATTCCGGCGAATCCGATATCTACAGAAGGCGATAATTAGTGAGCGATTGGCAAGATCGCAATAAAAAAATTGTGAGGTTCGCTTATGGTAAAGAGAATAAAACTTCGCACGCTGTTTATAGGAGGGTGTATTACCCTCTTTTTTCTTGTTTTGATAGCTAGAGTGTTCTGGATTCAAGTTATAGAGGGCTCAGAATGGCAAGAAAAGGCTGCTACACTTTGGGCGCACACTTCGACTATCAAAGCAGAGCGAGGAACGATTTCTGACCGTAATGGGAGTGTGCTCGCAAGTGATGTCCCTGCTTATACTGTGGTTGTAAACCCGGCAGTCATTGCTGAAAAGGGAATTGGTGATGAGGTCGTCAAGGGATTGCATGAGCTACTCGGCAAGCCAGAAGATGAGCTGAGGAAGCTGGTTGAAGCTAAAGACGAGAACGGCAAATACCTTAAGAATCGTGAGGTTCGTAACGAAGGCTGGAAGATCGATCAGGAACTTGCGGATAAGGTGAAAGAATTTTATGTAGCCCTAGGGAAAGAGCATAAAATTCAAGAGACTGGGATTGGTCTTGTTAGAGAGCAGAAACGATATTACCCTAAGGGTTCGCTTGCTGCGCATATATTAGGCTATACAGATCGAGATGGCAAGGCGATTATGGGTCTGGAAAAATCCCTAGATGAACAGCTTAAGGGTGCCGATGGCAAGCTGCTTTATCAAAGTGACGGTCAAGGGGTTAAGCTGCCGGATTCAAAAGATACCTATAAACCTGTAGTAAATGGAAGTAATTTCAAGCTTACAATCGACAGTACAATCCAGCAATATATACAAGCGGCCATGGAAAAGGCATATGCGCAATATAAGCCGAAAAGTATGAGCGTCATTGCTGCTGATCCGAATACGATGGAGATTTTGGGGATGGCGAATATGCCTACCTTTGATCCTAATAAATATATGGATACGGGTGCTGATGCAGCGGGTTTCTACAATCATGCTATCAAATCAACTTATGAGCCCGGTTCGACCTTCAAAATTGTAACACTTGCTGCAGCTGTAGAAGAGAAGCTTTTTGATCCCGTAGCTACATTTCTGTCAGGATCTATCAGAATTAAGGGATACAGTAAGGCATTACATGATATTAATCGTGCCGGCTGGGGGCAAATCAGTTTCCTGGAAGGTGTGAAGCGGTCTAGTAACGTTCTTTTTGTAAAACTTTATGAAATGCTCGGACAAGATAGACTTTTACAGTATATTGATGATTTCGGCTTTAATGGGAAGACAGGAATCGATTTGCCAGGGGAAGCCAGTGGGGTCGTTAACCCTAACCTTGGACGTCCTATCGAAATTGCTACACTTGCATATGGGCATGGTAAAGTGCTAGTTACCCCGCTTCAACAATTGGTTGCTGTATCTGCTATCGCCAATGGTGGGAAACTGATGACTCCATATGTGGTAAAAGAGGTTACGGACCCAAACACCGGAGACACTAAGGTTACTCAGCCTAGTGTAGTGCGTCAGGTGATTGATGAGGCAAGCGCCAAGAAAACCGGTGAATACTTGGAGCAGGTAGTTGCCGACCAAGTCAAAGGTACAGGACGCAACGCTCACATAGAAGGTTACCGTGTCGCAGGTAAGACAGGAACGGCTATCAAGGTTGAAGGTAAGGACTACGTGAAGTCCAAAGTACTGGTCTCCTTTATTGGTTATGCGCCTGTGAATGATCCAAAGATCGCTGTTATTGTTATTATTGATGAACCGAACGTTGAGGTTGGCGGCGGTAAAGCTGCAGCTCCTGTATTTAAAGAAATCGTATCTCAGTCTCTGCAATACATGGGAGTTCCAAAGTTAGCGACTGAAACTAGCGATAAGGATAGTAAAAAAACAGTTGAATCTGAAGCGCCTGTGCTCCGGACCACACCTGATCTGATGGGCAAAACGATGAAGGAAGCAAGAGAGACGCTTCTGGATCAAGGATTTGATTTTGAAGTTGTCGGTGAAGAAGCTTCTGTGGAAACCCAATATCCAGAGGCTGGAACGAAGCTTGCTCAAGGTCAGCGTATATACCTATTAAGCAAGCAAGGGGACAAGCCTACCATTCCAAAATTACAAGGAGAGTCGCTGCGTGATGCGCTTGAGATTCTAACACTTCTAAAAGTGGAGATTGCGGTAGAAGGCGAAGGATATGTCTCGGAACAGATTGAAGGAACAAAGAACGGCAAAACATTGGTTACTTTGAAGCTGAAACCATTAAATGATAAGAGTGAAGATGATCCTGCAACTTCGACTGCTGATGAGGGTACGGAATCGGAGAGTGGGCCATAGGCTTGTTCTAACCCCTGTTTGTCCCGAATAGTCATGAAGATAAGAGCTCATGTCTATAGGTGAAAGCGGGGGAGAACGGAATGAAGGTTTCGAAGGTCGTAACACGGCGGAGAATGTTGTGGACGCTGCTGGGACTGGCAGTGCTATTCGGTTCGCTGGTCGTGCGTCTTGGTTTTGTGCAATTATCCCAAGGCGAGAAATTAAGTGACAAGGTAGAAGATTCCTTGCGCCGCAATATTCCTTTTACAGCCAAGCGTGGTGAAATTTTGGATCGTGAAGGTATACCACTGGCCTATAATATCAGTACCCCTACGGTTTATGCGGTGCCTGTGCAGGTGAAGGAGAAGCAAAAGACAGCGCAGCAATTGGCGCCTCTGCTTGGGATGACCGAGGAGAAGCTGATGAGCTTGCTGACTAAAAAATCAATGTCGGTGAAACTACAGCCCGGCGGCCGCAAAATTACGATGGAACTTGCCGCGAGCATCCGTGATTTGCAGTTGCCGGGCATCGTTGTCGCTGAGGATAGCAAAAGATATTATCCGTACGGCGATCTTGCCGCGCATATACTAGGCTTTACAGGTATTGATAACCAAGGGATTACCGGGGTCGAGAACATATACGATAATTTACTTAAAGGAATAGCAGGCAATATTTCGTATTTGTCTGACGCAGGTGGAAGACTCATGCCTGGATCATCGGAGAAGTATTCTGCCCCTCAGGATGGACTTAATCTGCAATTGACGATTGATAAACAGATTCAATCCATTATGGAACGTGAGCTGGATCAAGCTATGGTAAAATATCAGGCCCAGGGTGCTTGGGCTATAGCGATGAATCCGAAGAATGGTGAAATTCTGGCCATGGCTAGTAGACCGGGTTATGAACCGGGTTTATATAAGGAATATGATCCGCAGATCTATAATCGGAATTTGCCCATTTGGATGACCTACGAGCCTGGTTCGACGTTCAAAATCATCACACTTGCTGCAGCACTGCAAGAAGGTAAGGTAGACCTGCAAAATGATCATTTCTATGATCCTGGGTTTATCGAAGTGGCGGGTGCGAAGCTGCGCTGTTGGAAAAAAGGCGGCCATGGCAGCCAGACCTTCCTTCAGGTGGTAGAGAACTCCTGTAACCCTGGTTTTGTTGCTCTTGGGCAACGGCTGGGCAAAGAAACCCTCTTCAAATATATTCGAGATTTTGGTTTCGGCAGCAAAACAGGAATTGATCTAAACGGAGAATCTAATGGGATTCTGTTCAAGCTTAGTCAAGTAGGTCCGGTGGAGCTTTCGACTACGGCCTTCGGCCAAGGGGTCTCGGTTACACCTATCCAGCAGATTGCTGCGGTATCCGCGGCTATCAATGGTGGCAATCTCTATAAACCACATGTAACAAAATCATGGGTTAATCCTGAAACGGGAGAGACTGTATCAGAGGTGAAACCTGAGCTAGTGCGGCAGGTCATTTCGGAGGAGACATCCAAGAAGGTGCGGGCAGCACTTGAGAGCGTGGTTGCCAAAGGCACGGGACGGCCGGCTTTTATCGACGGCTATCGTGTAGGTGGCAAGACGGGTACTGCACAGAAGGTTGTAAATGGACGTTATTCTCCGACAGAGCATATTGTTTCTTTTATTGGTTTTGCGCCGGCGGATGATCCACAGATCGTTGTCTACACTGCAGTGGATAATCCAAAAGGGATTCAATTTGGGGGTGTAGTTGCAGCTCCAATCGTGCAAAATATTTTGGAAGACTCGCTGCACTATATGAAGGTTCCTGAACGCAGTGATCAGCTTCCAAAAACTTATAAGTATGGTGAAACTCCGATTGTGACCGTGCCTGACCTTACAGGGGCAACCGTACAAGATATCTATGAGGATTTAAATATGAATTTTAATCTGGCGCGTTCAGGCTCTGGCAATACGGTCATCAATCAGGCTCCGAAAGCTGGGGCAAGAGTAGAACAGGGCTCAACCATCAGGATTTATATGGGAGCTTCTAGTGAATAATGATAAAGGTATAAGGGTTCAGTTCAATTATAAGAAAGTATAAGTTTCACGTTATACTTTATCCTTATAATTCTCGCATAACCGCTTACCGTCCTTAAAAGGACGCCGAAGGCGTTTTAGCTTGTTATCCGAAAATGTAGAGTGAGGGATTACTATGAAAGTTAATGAATTATCTGCTTGTCTTGCTACTTCGCGTCTATATGGGGACGGGGAGGTGGAGATTACTGATCTTCAGACGGATTCCCGCCGTGTAAGTCCGGGTGATCTGTTTATCTGTTTACCGGGTCACACCGTAGACGGACATAAATTTGCGCCGCAAGCCGTAGCCTCTGGAGCATCTGCTATCGTATGTGAGTATAAGCTAGAGCTTGATATCCCACAGATCGTTGTGGATGACTGCCGTTTTGCGATGTCTGTCATGTCGAATGCATTCTTTGGCTCACCTAGCAGCCGAATGAGAATGATCGGAGTTACGGGAACAAACGGGAAGACAACTACGACTTATCTTATTGAGCGAATTATGCAAGACCAGAATATAAAGACGGGTTTGATTGGGACCATTCAAATGCGCTATGACGGCAAAAGCTACCCTATGTCAGGGACCACTCCAGAATCGCTAGATCTGCAGCGCTCGCTTCATGATATGGCCTCCAAAGGTGTGGAATGTTGTGTAATGGAAGTCTCCTCCCATGCGCTTCAGCAAGGACGTGTGAAGGGTGCGGACTTCCGTACAGCAATATTTACGAACTTAACCCAGGATCATCTGGATTATCATCATACAATGGAGGAGTATCGGGCGGTTAAAGGTCTATTCTTCTCTAGACTAGGAAATGTGATCTCTCCTTGGAAAGAAGAACGCAAATATGCGGTGCTTAATGCCGATGATGAGGCGAGCCACTATTTTGCAACCCAAACTGCAGCGGAAGTGATTACATATGGCATTGATAACAACGCTAATGTCCGAGCTTCGCAAATCTCGATCACTGCAAAAGGAACTTTTTTCCATGTTGATACGTTTAAGGGTGAGACGGACATTTCGCTTCGTATGGTTGGTAAGTTCAATGTCTATAATGCACTTGCAGCGATTACGGCAGCGTTGTTGGAAGATGTGTCACTGCCTGATATCAAGACTAGTCTTGAGGCGATTGATGGGGTAGCTGGACGGGTGGAGTCAGTAGATGAGGGGCAAGAATATGCCGTTATCGTTGACTATGCACATACACCAGACGGGCTGGAAAATGTATTAAGAACGGTCTGCGAATTTGCTACAGGTAAAGTGCTTACTGTGTTTGGTTGCGGAGGAGACAGAGACCGCACGAAACGTCCTTTAATGGGTAAGATAGCTGCAAAATATAGCGACATGATATTCGTAACCTCTGACAACCCTCGGACGGAGGACCCTGGGCTAATTCTGAAGGATATAGAAGCAGGACTAGTAGAGGATGGAGTCACCTCTGACCGGTATCATATGATTGTTGATCGCCGAGAAGCAATTGGGAAGGCTATTGAAATGGCAAGCTCTGGCGATGTAGTATTGATTGCGGGGAAAGGTCATGAGACCTATCAACTGATTGGCGGAGTGGTTCACGATTTCGATGACCGCATCGTCGCTAAAGAAGTTATAAGGGGTCGAAGCTATTGATTACAAGAACACTGGGACAAATTGCTGTGATGTGCGCAGGGGAACTTCCTGCTGCCGAAGCTATGAATATACCACTTACGGGCGTCGTTACTGACTCCCGTAAGATAACTACAGGTTGCCTGTTTGTTCCTCTAACGGGAGACAAATTTGACGGTCATCATTATGCAGCTACAGCTATTGCTGCTGGTGCTGCAGGGACCTTATGGCAGCGTGATAAAGGTCCTGCGCCTGAGGGTGGCGGAGTCATAATTGTTGAAGATACGCTAGAGGCGCTTCAGAAGCTGTCCGCTGCGTATTTAAATGAGGTCGCTCCGAAGGTTGTCGCTGTTACGGGCAGTAATGGCAAAACAACGACAAAAGATATCATTATGGCCTTGCTCGAAATGCAGTACAAGGTGCACAAGACAGAGGGAAACTTCAATAATCATATTGGTCTTCCGCTCACGATTCTTTCCATGGCTGAGGATACAGAGATTGCAGTGCTTGAAATGGGTATGAGCTCGCGGGGAGAAATTGCTCTGCTGGCTTCTTTGGCTGCACCAGATGTTGCAGTCATTACTAATGTAGGTGAGTCACATCTGCTGCAACTGGGATCCCGCAAAGAAATCGCCCGTGCCAAGCTGGAAATAGTCGAAGGGCTAAAGCCAGGTGGACTGCTAATTTATAACGGTGATGAACCGCTGCTGACTGAGGTAATGCAAGAGTCCACTTTTGAGGCTCCGGAGGGGATGGTATCCTTCCGTTTCGGCCTGAACGGAGATAATGATGATTATCCGACTGGGATGATGTCCCATAGTGGTGGTATGACGTTTACGTCAAGCCTTCATAAGGAACATGCTTTTACATTACCGCTGCCAGGCCAGCATAACGTTGTTAACGCGTTGGCTGCACTAGCGGTTGCTCGCCATTTTGGAATTACAGAACAAAATGTAGAGAATGGGTTAAGTAATCTTAAGTTGACGGGCATGCGGATTGAAGTGATTCGGACTTCTTCCGGGCTTACACTTTTGAATGATGCTTATAATGCCAGTCCGACTTCTATGAAGGCGGCCATTGATGTGCTTCAAACTATGAAATGCAGTGGCAAAAAAATCGCAGTACTGGGGGACATGCTGGAACTTGGGCCGGATGAAATACAGTTTCATAAAGAAATTGGCTACTACCTAGACCCCGCAGTGACTGATTTTGTATATACCTATGGTCCATTGTCAGTCCATATTGCAGAAGCTGCAAAGGAAAGATTCGGAAACGAGCGTGTGCTGGCTTTTACGGATAAGTCAGAATTAACAGCCGTCCTTATCGAGAAAAGCAGCTCCAAGGATATTGTACTATTCAAAGGATCTAGAGGGATGAGGCTTGAGGAAGTGCTTCAGAGCCTTAATAAAGAGATTAAAGAGACCTAAAAAAATGGAGGGGGTGCACCCATGGATTATCAACTATTGTTATTGACTATTGCTGTTTCCTTTATCCTTGCGGTCATTGCCGCTCCGCTCTTCATTCCGCTACTGCGCAGGATGAAATTCGGACAGCAGGTGCGAGATGACGGACCGCAATCCCATTTAAAGAAAGCGGGAACGCCGACGATGGGCGGTATCGTAATCATCGTAGCTTTTACATTGGCTTATCTGAAATTTTCCGTGGTGAATAACGATTTCTACGTACTACTAGTGGCTACGCTTGGTTTTGGACTGATCGGATTTTTGGATGATTATATCAAAATCGTATTCAAGCGTTCTTTGGGCCTTACGGCGCGTCAAAAATTGTTCGGGCAGCTGTTGGTAGGTGCTGTGATGTGCGGTCTGTTGATTTCTGCAGGACATAGCACAAGTATCAGCGTTCCGGGTACTGATTTCAGCTTTGACTGGGGCGGTTTTTTCTACTATCCATTCATTATTATTATGATGATGGCAGTAACGAATGCTGTTAACTTTACCGATGGAGTAGATGGTTTGCTCTCTGGAGTAAGTGCTATTGCTTTGGCCGCTTATGCTGTTGTAGCGATGCAGGCTACGTCAATCGCAGCTGGCGTGTGTGCAGCGGCAATGATCGGGGCCGTTCTTGGATTTCTGGTCTTTAATGCCCATCCAGCTAAGGTGTTCATGGGAGATACCGGTTCATTTGGTATTGGCGGCGCGATAGGTGCGATTGCTATTGTCACAAAGAGCGAACTGCTGTTTTTAATTATTGGCGGTGTGTTTGTGGTGGAAATGTTATCTGTCGTGATACAGGTGGTTTCTTTCAAAACCCGTGGCAAACGTGTATTCAGAATGAGCCCGATTCACCATCATTTTGAACTTGGTGGCTGGTCGGAATGGCGTGTGGTAATTTCGTTCTGGGCGGTAAGCTTGATTTTAGCCGCTGTTGGACTATTTATTAGCAAGGGGTTGTAGCGAATGAAACATCCAGATATGTATCGTGGTGAAGAAGTTGTGGTTCTTGGGCTCGCAAAAAGCGGTGTCCAGGTTGCTAAAGTGCTGCATGATCGAGGCGCTGTAGTTACGGTGAACGATAAAAAGGAAAGAAACATAAGTCCCGAAGCTTCCGAATTGGAATCTTTGGGAATTTGTGTTATAAGCGGTGGGCATCCGGATGGACTGATTCATGAAGGTGTAAGTCTGGTCATTAAGAATCCAGGCATTCCTTATTCTGCGCCTCCTGTGCAAAAGGCTCTTGAGCTTGGCATTGAAGTAGTTACAGAGGTAGAGGTTGCTTACCGTCTTTGTGCAGCGCCGATGATTGGCATCACGGGATCCAATGGCAAGACGACAACGACGACCTGGGTAGGTCAAATGCTGGATGCTGCAGGTATGAATCCGATTGTTGCAGGTAACATTGGCACGCCTCTCTGTGAGGCTGCGCAAGAAGCTACAGAGGATAACTGGATGGTGGTCGAACTCAGCAGCTTCCAGCTCAAAGGTACGGAGACTTTCCGCCCCAAAATAGGTTGTTTGTTGAATATTGCGGAGACCCACCTGGATTATCATGGGAGCATGAAGGATTATGTCGATTCCAAAGCAAAGCTGTTCGCCAATCAAGTAGATACGGATACGGCTGTGCTGAACTGGGACGATCCTTTTTGCCGGGAACTTGTGCCGTATATGAAAGCTACTATTCTTCCGTTCTCTATGTCCGAGGAGCTCACTCATGGTGTGTTTGTTAGCCCATCCTATATTACGGGTCAAGATGACGATCTGAAGCGCCGTATCATCTATCGCGAATCTGCAGACCAAGAAACAATCATTGCTGATGTAGATTCCATTAGCATTCCGGGACGGTTCAACGTGGGAAATGCACTGGCTGCATGTGGAATTGCCATTGCTGCTGGAGCTGACCCCTCTTTATTGGGTGAAGTGCTTGCTTCATTTCGCGGTGTGGAGCACCGGCTGGAGTATGTGGCTGATAAGGCTGGAGCCACTTATTATAATAACTCCAAAGCAACAAACTCCAAAGCGACGATTATGGCATTAACGTCCTTTGAGCGCCCTGTAGTGCTGATCGCTGGTGGATTAGACCGTGGTTCCGATTATTTGGAGCTGCTGCCTGTCCTGAGCGGTCGTGTTAAAGCGCTAGTGGCGTTAGGGGAAACTAAGGACAAGCTAACGAATGTAGCGCAGCTGGCAGGATTAAAGCAGATTATCTCCGTCGATAATGGGGAGAGTGCCGCTGCCGTGCTAGAGCAAGCTGTGCAGGAAGCTTCCGCTCTGGCGGAAGAAGGAGATATCGTTCTTTTGTCTCCTGCCTGTGCAAGTTGGGATATGTTTACATCCTATGAAGAGCGCGGGCGTATTTTTAAAGAGGCGGTGCATAACCTTTAAGTAGGGGGGTGGATAAGCCCCATCCCTACTACGGATGCAAGAGGTGTGCTCCTGATGAACAAAACTCGTCATGCTCCCGATATTTGGTTGCTGATTCCTATTCTATCTTTGCTGGTGATCGGCATGGTGATGGTATACAGCGCCGGGTCCGTTCTGGGCTTCCGCAATTATGGAGATTCGTTTTACTTTGTAAAAAGACAGCTTTTGTTTGCAGGACTGGGACTAGTCGCAATGTTCGTTACGGCGAATACCGATTACAGGGTGCTGAAAAAGCTGGCTAAGCCGGCACTTCTGATCTGCTTTTTCTTACTTGTTATTGTGCTTATCCCTGGTATTGGTGTAGTACGCGGGGGAGCGCGCAGCTGGCTGGGAATTAGCTCCTTCGGGATCCAGCCTTCCGAATTTATGAAGATGGGGATGATTCTATTCTTAGCCAATTGGCTAGGAAAAGAGGAATACGACATCACTTCCTTCACACGCGGCTTGCTCCCACCACTTGCGCTCATTGGGTCAGCCTTCGCGCTGATCATGCTCCAGCCGGATTTGGGTACAGGTACCGTCATGTTTGGTGCAGCCTTGATGATGGTCTTCACAGCAGGGGCTAGAATGAAGCATTTACTTTCACTTGGAGTAGCTGGTGCGGCAGGGTTTGTTGCTTTGATTGCAGCAGCGCCTTACCGGTTGCAGCGGATTACCGCTTTTCTTGATCCTTGGTCCGACCCCCTTGGTGCAGGCTACCAGATCATTCAGTCGTTATATGCGATTGGTCCTGGTGGGCTCGGTGGCCTTGGATTAGGAATGAGTCGGCAGAAGTACAGCTATGTACCTGAGCCACAAACAGATTTTATTTTTTCTATATTGGCCGAGGAGCTGGGGTTTATCGGTGGTTTGGCTGTGTTGATCCTATTTCTTATTCTAATCTGGCGAGGGATGAAGGTGGCGATGAGTCTACCTGACCGTTTTGGAAGCTATTTGGCCGTTGGCATCGTCTGTATGGTGGCTGTGCAAGTCATTATTAATATTGGTGTTGTTATTGGTCTAATGCCTGTAACGGGCATCACGCTTCCTCTGATTAGCTATGGTGGATCTTCACTTACACTGATGCTAACATCCCTTGGCATTCTATTGAACTTATCCCGTTTTGCGAGGTGAAAGAGATGCGTATCGTATTAAGCGGCGGAGGCACGGGTGGACATATCTATCCTGCGGTCGCTGTTGCTAGGCAAATGGAGTTGGAAGATAGCAAATCTACCTTCCTCTATATTGGTGGAACACGTGGCTTAGAGAGCAAGCTTGTTCCTCAAGAGAATATCCCTTTCAAATCTATTGACATCACTGGTTTTCGGCGCAAGCTATCCATAGACAATGTCAAGACCGTGATGCGTTTCTTGAAGGGTGTTAAGGCATCCAAAGAAATGTTAAGAGAATTCAAACCAGATGTTGTGATTGGAACAGGCGGTTATGTGTGTGGTCCAGTCGTTTATGCTGCATCCCGGTTGGGCATCCCTACTTTGATCCATGAACAAAATGCCATACCAGGTCTAACCAATCGCTTTCTGAGTCGGTATGCGAGTACAGTTGCCGTAAGCTTTGAAGGAACAGAGTCCTCTTTTCCGGGCAGCAAAAATGTGATCTATACTGGCAATCCACGTGCCACAACAGTTACTACAGCAAGTCCGCAACGTGGATTCGCATCGCTGGGGATTTCGGATGGCAGTACTGTTGTTTTGGTGGTTGGTGGCAGTCAGGGAGCTAAGGCTATTAATAGAGCTATGATTGAAATGGCCCCTAAAGTGGGTAAGGGTAATGGTGTTCATTATGTGTATGTTACAGGTGAACCTTATTTCGAAGAGACTCGGGCGGAATTGCGTCAAAAGCTGGGTAGCATACCAAACTGGTTGCATGTTCTTCCTTACGTTCATAATATGCCAGAGGTGTTGGCTTGTACTTCCTTGATCGTTAATCGGGCTGGAGCCTCTTTTCTCGCTGAGATTACAGCGCTGGGTATTCCCTCTGTACTCATTCCATCTCCTAATGTGACGAATAACCATCAGGAGGCGAATGCAAGACAGTTGGAACGTGAAGGTGCTGCTGTGGTGCTGCTTGAGAAAGATTTAAACGGCACGGCACTATATGAGGCGGTTCAAAAAATCATCGGAACTGAAGCCGTGCGTGAGCAGATGTCCGTGGCCTCCAAACGACTCGGCAAAAGAGATTCTGCGGCAGTAATCACAAGCGAGCTCCGAAGACTTGCGGGTAAGAAGTCTTAAGATATCATCGTTTTCCATACGGGTTTTCCTTATTGGCAGCTCTCTGTCACACACTTGGAGGAACGAACATAGGATAATCCTATAATCGTGACAATCACCCAGGACACTTCCAAACCTGAGATGTAGTGCAGGATATTCTTGAAATATAAGAAAGTATAAGTTTCACGTTATACATTATCCTTATATTTCTCGCTTAAACGCTTATCGTCCTTATAAAGGACGCCGAAGACGTTTATACTTGTACATTTCATATGAGCTTGTAACGGAAGTGTTTGTGGTGGGTGAGCGGTAATCTCGGAGGTGATACATTGGACAAATTGGTGATTGAGGGTGGAAGTCCCCTGTCAGGCACCATTCGTATCCATGGAGCAAAAAATGCGGCGCTGCCGATTCTAGCGGCAAGCCTGCTGGCCGAAGGAGTTCACTCACTGCATAATGTGCCGAAGCTGCTGGACATCGAGACTATGCTAGACATCCTAGATCGGCTGGGCTGCAGGTGCGTGCATCAAGAGGATACGGTGACGATAGATACGTCTGCCGTCGGGACATCTCATATCCCTGAGGATTTAATGCGGCAGATGAGATCTTCCATTTTTCTAATGGGACCGCTGTTATCCAGATTTGGAGAGGTAACGATCTATCAGCCTGGGGGCTGTGCGATTGGAGAGCGTAAAATCGATCTTCATCTACAGGGACTTAAGGCGCTAGGGGCAGAGATCGAGGAGAGCAACGGAAGAATATTCTGTCGGGGTTCTAAGCTTGTAGGGAGTGATATTCATCTCGACTATCCAAGTGTAGGAGCAACGGAGAATATTATGATGGCTGCCGCAAAGGCAGAGGGAACAACAACAATATCGGGGGCAGCGAGAGAGCCGGAGATACAGGACCTACAGCAATTTCTAAATAGCATGGGTGCTCAGATTATCGGTGCAGGTACGGACACCATCACAATTCAAGGGGTGAAAAACCTATATCCCTGTACGTACGAGGTGATACCTGATCGGATTGTGGCTGGAACCGTAATGATTGCTGCGGCAGCTACACGAGGAAATGTGACTTTGACACATGCCAATGCGGGGCATCTGACTTCGCTTATTCATGTGCTCAAGCGGGCTGGTGTTCAAATCACAGTGTGCAATGATATAATTAATATCAGTTGTATGGGGCGTCCACGTGCTGTTGAGAGAATTGTGACTTCTCCTTATCCTTCTTTCCCAACCGATCTGCAATCTCAGGTCATGGTGCTGTTGTCTCTTGCTGATGGCTTCAGTGTAATCAAGGAGACGGTGTTTGAGGGACGATTCAAGCATGTTGAAGAAATGGCGCGGATGGGCGCTGATATTTCTATTGATTTGAATCGTGCGTTTATTCGCGGCGTTCAGAGATTGTATGGTGCTACTGTGGAAGCTACTGACTTGCGTGCAGGTGCGGCTCTGGTCATTGCTGGGCTTGCTGCACAAGGGACTACAGTCGTTGAGCAAGCACACCATATTGACCGCGGGTATGATGGAATAGAGAAGCTGTTTCAGAAGCTTGGCGCGCGTATAAGCCGCAAGGTACCCGTACCGGATCCACTTGATTTGGCCAATTAAAGCTCCCTGTCTCCTTCAGTTCTACCAAGGAAGGAGACAGGGCCTTATTACGGAGACATGAGAATGACAACAACCCGATTACCTCTTCTTAAAGAGGACAAGCCTAAGAAAAAAATGAGCCGTAAGATTACGGCGATCCTGCTGCTACTGTTCACTGCGCTTCTTGCTGTGATTTTTTTCAGATCGTCTATTAGTCACATTACAGTGATAGATTTTCAGGGAAGCAAGTATTCTACTAGTGAGGAATTACTCTCGCAAAGTGGAATTCATATAGGTGGACAATTTTTTGCCGTTTCTACGAAGTCTGTGGAGCAATCTCTGCTGGAGCTTAAGACGGTTAAGGCTGTGGCCGTAAAGAAGGATTTCCCCGGGGTAATCACAGTGAAGATTGAAGAGTTCCCTGCGGTGGCCTATGAACTGGAGCAGGGCGGCGTCTTGAAGGCGATTCTGTCGAGTGGAGCAGCGGTGACTGTTAATGAGACTGGTATTGCTGTAGAGAAACCTATATTAACCAACTGGGATCCAGCTGATCCTAATAAGGCTATCCTATGCCAAACGCTTGGAAGCATTTCTAATGAATTGACAAGTGATATCTCTGAGATTGTTCCCTCGCCAACCTTGTCATTTCCGGATCGTATCAAGCTCTATACTAGATCCCGTTTCGAGGTGATCACATCCATCTCTTTATTGAAGAGTAAAGTGTCATACTTGAATCAGGTAATAGAGACAAAGGAGCCTGGACTTATCACGATGCTTGAAGCCGACTCGTATGTTCCTTTTCAGGTCGAAAGTGAGGAGCAAAAGGGCGATGAGCAAAAAGATGTGCAAGAGTAGAGTAGAGGTCAATAGTCCCTACTAATAGAGTTCAAAAAATGCTACAATCGGATTTACGGGCAAGAAGCTATATCCCTCTTTTTTCTTCGATTTTTTTGAAATATAATTCAATATATGGTTAGTAATAACCAAAAAGGCTTATATTTCTTGTGATAATTATCATTCTTATAAAAAATTATGAGTAACTAATCACATTTTGGGATGTTGGAATATTATTCCGTTCAAAAAATTTGTAGAAAAAAGAGGGAAAGGGTTAGGTATGTTGAATATGTACAGAGAAGTTTCCCGGGACCGGGAAAAGGTTATGCAAATTATTTCGATTATAACAGGAGGTGCCATAGGACTTGAGCAACAATGACATCATTGTTAGTTTGGACATCGGTACATCCAAAGTTCGGGCAATAATTGGGGAAGTTACCAATGGAACCTTTAATATTATTGGCGTTGGATCTGCTGATTCGGAAGGAATACGTAAAGGCGCGATTGTAGATATCGACCAAACTGTGCAATCGATCAAAAGTGCTATAGATCATGCAGAGCAAATGGTGGGTATTCAAATATCAGAGGTTTATGTAGGCATTTCCGGGAATCATATTGGCCTGCAATCCAGCCACGGTGTCGTGGCCGTTCAGAATGAGGATCGTGAAATCGGTGAGGATGATATCGATCGCGTTATTAAAGCTGCGGAAGTCATCGCTATGCCTCCGGAGCGAGAAGTGATTGATGTTGTTCCTAAACAATTTATCGTCGATGGTCTCGAAGGTATTCAGGACCCGCGCGGAATGATTGGTGTTCGTCTTGAAGTGGACGCAACCATTGTTACGGGTGCTAAGACGCCAATACATAATCTACTACGCTGTGTTGAGAAATCAGGGCTGAAAGTGAAGGATCTTGTACTGATGTCTCTTGGTGCTGGTGGATTGGCGCTGTCCAAGGACGAGAAATCGATGGGATCTGTTCTGGTTGATATCGGTGCCGGGTCGACAACGATAGCCATATACGAAGAAAGTTCCCTTTGTGCAACCTCTACGATTCCGATCGGCGGAGAATTTGTAACTAATGACATTGCATACGGACTACGTACACTTACTGATCAAGCGGAGAAAGTAAAGCTGAAGTATGGTTGCGCATGGATTGACGATGCAGCCTCTGACGTTGTCTTCAAGGTGCTGCGCATTGGCAGTAATGTAGAGAAGGAATTTAACCAAGAGGATTTAGCGGCAATTATCGAACCACGGGTGCAAGAAATCTTCCATCTGATTAAACAGGAAGTGAAACGGCTTGGTTACAATGAACTACCTGGAGGTTATATACTAACGGGTGGAACTGTTTCGATGCCTGGCGTATTAAAGGCGGCTCAGACTGAATTGGCCGCATCTGTACGCATCGCTGTACCGGATTATATCGGTGTACGGGACCCTGGTTTTACCGGTGGTGTTGGTATTCTGCATAATGTTGTCCGTAGCTTCCGTGGAAGAAGCAGTGGTGGAAGCAGCAACAAAAAGACGGTCAACCGGAGTAAGCAGAACGCCACTCCAAATCAGGAAACGGTTCAGAAGACCGGGTTTGTCGAGCGTCTAAAGAACATGTTCAGCGAGTTTATATAAGTGTAAGTCCAGATATACTTGGACCGGCCATCCAAGCACATTGAGGGGGAGATGGAACAATATGTTAGAATTTGATTTTGAAATGGAGAGCTTGGCGCAAATAAAAGTCATCGGCGTAGGCGGCGGAGGTAGTAATGCTGTCAACCGGATGATCGAAAATGGCGTTCAGGGTGTAGAATTTATTACGGTTAATACAGACGCCCAAGCGTTGCATATGGCCAAATCAGAACACAAGCTGCAAATCGGGGACAAGCTGACCCGCGGGTTGGGTGCAGGAGCTAATCCTGAAGTCGGTAAGAAAGCAGCGGAAGAATCCCGTGACTTGATCTCTAATACCCTTAAGGGCGCAGATATGGTGTTTGTTACTGCAGGGATGGGTGGCGGTACAGGAACAGGTGCAGCACCGGTTATAGCTGAGATTGCTAGAGAGTGTGGAGCCTTGACTGTGGGGGTAGTTACTCGCCCGTTCACTTTTGAAGGAAGAAAACGTTATAACCAGGCAATGCTTGGAATCGAAGCTTTGAAAGAAAAAGTCGACACGCTAATCGTCATTCCAAATGACCGTTTGCTTGAGATCGTTGATAAGAAAACACCGATGTTGGAAGCTTTCCGTGAAGCAGATAATGTTCTCCGGCAGGCTGTTCAAGGTATCTCTGACCTAATTAAGGTTCCTGGTCTGATTAACCTTGACTTTGCGGATGTAAAGACGATCATGACAGAGCGCGGTTCAGCGCTTATGGGTATTGGTATTGCAAATGGTGAGAATCGTGCGTCTGAAGCAGCACGTAAAGCCATTATGAGCCCACTCTTGGAAACGTCTATTGAAGGCGCCCGCGGCGTAATCATGAACATTACGGGAGGATCCAACCTTTCTCTATATGAAGTTAATGAAGCGGCTGAGATCGTTACATCCGCCTCTGATCCTGAAGTGAATATGATCTTTGGTGCGATTATTGATGAAGGCCTGAAGGATGATATCAAAGTAACAGTAATTGCTACTGGCTTTGAACATAAACCATCGCCTGAAACTCCAGGACGTCGTCCGGTCTCGACGAATAACGAGCCTGCGGCAGCACCGGATAAGAGTTCAGCTAATTTACGTCCTTTCGGCAATCAGAGTTCTTCTGACCAGCTCGATATTCCGACGTTCCTGCGTAATCGTACTCGGGGCAACAATGACTAATTAAAGAGAATCAAAATTATACGAGAACACCGTATCGCTTAGCTGATTAGCTATAGCGGTGCGGTGTTTTTTTTGCGTAAATGTAATAAGTATCAAGCAAGACTATGAACGGCACTGTGTAGCTACAAGAGGGTGATGGTTGACTAAGTAGTTACAGTAGGTGGTAACTGGTAGTCGGAGAGCAGAAAGCGGTAACCATTAACCATCGGATAATCCTGCAAAAATACAGTATTTAATATTAAGTAGATGGTTGAAGGGTTGATTCCTGCGAATCCGGCTAGGCCATGAATAAAAGATATAAGAAATTCCATAAAGAAGGAATAAATCCCCACGCGCTATAACTCGACAAAAAAACCGTAAGAATGCCCCCCAAGTTTAGACAGACTTTGAATGCGAGACTTTCTATACTAATCATATCGTCCAAAAACAGAGCCTGATCCAATTTGGCTAGAGGATAGATTCCGCCATTAAGCAGGTGAATGCACTGGTTGTTTATATTGACTTGATATTCGCCGCCAATCTAGTGATCGACGGAATTCTTTTGTGGCTGACAGGCTGGATGGTTAAGCTGAGAATCTCATGGTGGCGTTTAATCCTCTCAGCTCTCGTTGGCGCACTGTATGTAGTGATGATGTTTGTACCGGAGCTGTCTTTCATGTATACCTTCCTTATCAAGTTTGGATTGTCGGTGGTTATGTTATGGATTGCCTTTGGTTTTGGGAGTCTGCAAAGCTACCTTCGCACTATGGGAGCTTTCTATATTATCAATTTTGCAGCCGCAGGTGGAATTGTTGGTATTCACTATTTGCTGCAGAGCTCCAGCGACATTTGGAATGGTATTATGTTCACTGCTTCAGGAGGGCATACCTACGGCTTAAAGATCGGCTTTTGGTTTGTCATTGCAGTATTCCCCCTGGTGTTAATCTGCTTCAAGGCAGTGCATTCTTCACGAATCAGAAGGGAGCAGCTTGAAACCTATATCGGTGAGGTGGTTGTTGAAATTGATGGTGTAAGTGTTTCCTGCCCTGGCCTGTTAGACACAGGTAATCGTCTCTGTGATCCTTTGACCCGCATACCGGTGATGGTGATGGAATCGACGCTCTGGGAGGGGCATCTGCCTGCTGCATGGAAAGGGAGGCTCACTCAGGATGGTGCGGACAGACTTTTGCTAGAAACGGACGGGCAGTCGTTTGCTTGGCAGGATAGGATGCGACTAGTACCTTACAGGGGGATTAACCGAGGGGCATCATTTATGCTCGCACTGAAGCCAGACCTTGTGACGATAAAGCTCGGTGAAGATATCTTTTATAGTAAAAGAGTCTTAATTGGGCTGGATGGCGGGACACTCTCAGGAGATGGGGCCTATCGGGCGGTCATACATCCGGATTTAACTCAAAAAGAGAGCGCCACTGATGCAGCACTACCTTCCTAATCTTTAAAGCTAGCTGAACCAAACTTCTGATGGCTGAAAGCGGGAATTAAAAGCTTCATACGCTAACCGTGTACTTCTTGGAGGAGGAACAATAATGGTCAAATGGAAAATTGCTCTGCAGCTGCAATATTACCGCATGCTGTTTCTACTGGGGCTGAAGAGTCAGGAAATCTATTATATCGGCGGGAGCGAGGCTCTACCTCCACCGCTGACACGGGAAGAAGAAGAGTATCTGCTTCAGCGGCTATCTAGCGGCGATGCTGCTGTTCGTGCGATGCTGATTGAGCGTAACCTGCGCCTCGTAGTGTATATCGCTCGTAAATTTGAGAATACCGGAATCAATATTGAAGACCTGGTTTCGATAGGGGCTATCGGATTAATTAAGGCGGTTAACACTTTTGATCCCGAGAAAAAAATAAAACTAGCAACATATGCATCACGTTGCATAGAGAATGAAATTTTGATGTATCTGCGGCGTAATAGCAAGACACGGAGTGAGGTTTCTTTTGATGAGCCTCTTAATATCGATTGGGATGGTAATGAGTTGCTGCTCTCAGATGTTTTAGGGACGGAAAATGATACCATCTATCGGAACATTGAAGAACAGGTCGACCGCAAGCTGCTGCAAAAGGCGCTGGAAAAGCTGAGCGAACGGGAAAGACTCATTATGGAGCTGCGTTTCGGACTGCGTGGGGGCGAAGAAAAGACGCAAAAAGATGTGGCGGATCTGCTCGGCATTTCCCAATCTTACATTTCTCGTCTGGAGAAACGAATTATTAAGCGGCTGCGTAAGGAGTTTAACAAGATGGTGTAAGGTGAAATTAGCAAGGAATAAAATGGCCAACCCGGGAGATAATGTACAGTAATGTTTCTCCTTGGGAGGTAAATCATCATGACCCGAAATAAAGTCGAGATTTGCGGTGTGGATACTGCTAAGCTGCCTGTTCTAACGAATGTGGAAATGCGGCAACTGTTCACTTCGCTGCAGCAGCAGGGCGAGCGATCCGCCAGAGAGAAATTGGTAAATGGTAATCTTAGGCTCGTACTAAGTGTTATCCAGAGGTTCAATAATAGGGGAGAATTTGTTGACGATTTGTTCCAGGTGGGCTGCATCGGTCTGATGAAAGCCATCGATAATTTCGATTTATCACAAAACGTTAAGTTCTCCACATATGCAGTTCCGATGATTATTGGTGAGATCCGCCGTTACTTGCGTGATAACAACCCGATTCGAGTATCGCGTTCACTCAGAGACATTGCTTATAAGGCGCTGCAGGTACGCGATAGTCTGACCAATCAGAATTCGCGGGAACCGACGATATTCGAAATCTCTGAAGCACTTGGCGTACCGAAGGAAGATGTAGTCTTTGCCCTTGATGCTATTCAGGATCCAGTGTCCTTATTCGAACCGATCTATCATGACGGTGGCGATCCTATTTATGTAATGGACCAGATTAGCGATGATAAGAATAAGGATGTGTCGTGGATCGAAGAAATCGCCTTACGTGAAGCGATGCGTAAGTTAGGTCAAAGGGAGAAACGAATTTTATCCATGCGGTTTTTCGAAGGGAAAACACAGATGGAGGTCGCAGATGAGATTGGTATCTCACAGGCACAGGTCTCACGTCTAGAGAAATCTGCGATTCAGCAAATGCAAAAGCATGTGAAGTCTTAAATCGTCTGAAATGAGGAGATATCCAGAATCCGTGATAAGGATTTTGGGTGTTCTCCTCTTTTTAATGTTTAAGCATCAAAGTATAGCCTCACTTTGTGGGGATATTTCATGCATGTGGCCAAGCTTTCATAACATATATTGGACTATAGGTCTGATTGTACAGGGGTGGTGAGATGAACGAGGATTATTTAGGATCAGCCAAAAAAATGAAAATCTCTGATTTTCAGACTAAGGACGTTATTAACATTGTGGACGGCAAGCGACTGGGCCAAATCAGTGACTTAGAGCTTGATTTACGCCGAGGTGTCATTGATGCTATCGTAATTCCCGGATATACTCGGTTTATGGGATTGTTCGGTGGCGGAACCGATCTGATTATTCCATGGCGAAATATTGTCAAAATCGGATCTGATGTAGTGCTTGTGAAGATTGAAGAATCAAGAATGCCTCAAGGGCAGGACGAGCGAGAAACGATGTATTTGGAACGAGGGGACCGAGGCGAACGGCGCACTTATTAATTAGGTGCGTTTTTTGTTTTTTATAAAATGATTCGAAATGGCATGACTTAAAAGTTAGTAAATTTGATGTTCTAGCTTAAGCGGCATTTTGTAGGGGTATTTACATGTGGTACACTAAGGCGGAGGTGAGGATATGGAACCGTTTGTGCAGGGGAAGGAAACACTTATGCTGCTCCATCTGGAGCCTTGGCTTGTGAAGCATAAAGAAATTACAGCAGGTTTTACGGGTAGACAGGGAGGGGCTAGCAAAAAGCCTTATGACAGCCTGAATTGTGCATTTCATGTTGGGGATGCTCCGGAAGATGTCTTAACGAATCGTGGGGCGCTTGCGGAAGCTCTTGATTTCAAGCCGGAAGCTTGGACCTGTGGAGAACAAACCCATGGAGCAGAAATAGCAGTGGTAAGGGAAGCCGATCGTGGGCGGGGTCAAAAGGATAGAACTTCGGCATTTCAGGCAACTGATGGTTTGCTTACGGATGTACCGGGAGTTTTTCTGACTTCTTTTTATGCGGATTGTGTACCCCTTTATTTTTATGATCCTGTGCACCAAGTCGTCGGTCTTGCCCATGCTGGCTGGAAGGGAACTGTGGCCCAGATTGCAGCTGCTATGGTGAGTAAAATGGAGACCATTTACGGAAGCCATGCGCAGGACATTATTGCAGCGATCGGACCATCCATTGGTGACTGCTGTTATGAGGTGGACGATTATGTAATGGAGCATGTTCATCGACTGGAAGGTGATCTGAGTAAATCAACAGAAACAGCCAGTACTGTGGAGCTGTACAGAACATCTGACACAGATGAGAACAAATACATGCTAAACTTGAAAGAAATGAATCGACGCATTATGATTAAAGCAGGAATATTGCCGACTCATATCGAATGTACATCTTGGTGTACAAGCTGTAATCAAGATTTGTTCTTTTCTTATCGTAAAGAAGATGGGGTTACAGGCAGGATGACGAGCTGGATCGGAATAAAGGAGAGTTGAAAGTTGGCTTTAACACTGCAGGAGAGAATTGCTGAGGTAGAGGAACGTGTAGCACGTGCCTGCGCGGCAAGCGGCCGGGATCGAAATGACGTCAAGGTAATTGCAGTGACGAAATATGTTTCTCTGGAAATGGTGTCCTCCGTACTTACGGCAGGCCTGGAGCATATTGCCGAGAGTCGCTGGCAGGATGCTGAGCATAAATGGAAGGTTTTAGGGGACCAAGGGACATGGCATTTTATCGGGCATTTGCAGACCAATAAGGTGAAAGACGTTATTGGCAAGTTTCAATATATACACTCTTTGGACCGGATATCTCTGGCGCAAGAATTACACAAAAAGGCGATTGCCGCAGATCAAGAAGTGAATGTCTTTCTTCAAGTAAACATCTCTGGAGAAGATACGAAATTTGGTCTGTCGCCTGAGGCGGTACCTGAATTTTTGCGTGAAATTGCTAGTCTAGACCGTGTAAAAGTAATTGGACTAATGACGATGGCGCCTTTAGAAGGTGATCCGGAGCTTACCCGCCCTGTATTTCGCGGACTTCGTGAGCTGCGCGATGAGCTCAATCAACTTGCTTTGACACCTGAACCGATTACGGAGCTATCAATGGGAATGTCGAATGATTTTGAAGTGGCGATACAGGAAGGAGCCACCTGGGTACGCCTAGGTACGGTGTTAGTAGGCCATTAGGAGGGATCGTGATGAGCGTTATGAACCGATTTATGAGTTTTTTGGGCTTGCAGGAGGAAGAAGAAGTTGTGGAGCGGGAGCAAATCCATGAAGAGGATGAGTATGAGCCAGCCCCTGTCGAAACCCGCAAAAATCAAAGGGGCAACGTTGTCAGTATCCATTCGCAGAAGAATGTAAAAGTTGTACTTTATGAGCCACGTTCGTACGATGAGGCTCAGGAAATTGCGGACCATCTCCGTTCTCACCGGACGGTAGTGATCAATCTTCAGCGTGTCCGTAATGATCAGGCAATGAGAATTATTGATTTTTTAAGTGGAACCGTTTATGCCCTTGGGGGAGGAATCTCTAAAATTGGGGGCAATATATTTATGTGCACGCCAGATACCGTTGAAATTCAAGGTGCCATTACGGAAATCCTAGGTGACGATCCAGACTATAACAGAATGAGGTGAATGAGCTTTGCCCCAAATTGATTACATTATTGATATGCTGTTTAATATTTATTTTTACATGATTATTTTCTACGTACTGATGTCGTGGTTACCAAACGTTCGTGAGAACTTTATCGGAGAACTGCTGAGCAAGCTTGTTGAGCCGTATTTGACACCATTTCGTCGGTTTATTCCGCCACTCTTTGGTACGCTTGATATTTCCCCAATCATTGCACTATTCGTCTTGGAATTTGCGGCAGGTGGACTCAAATCCATTTTGCACTTAATTTTTTAGGCAGAAGTGATGAAGACAGAAGTTTACGGGCATTTTCATCCCGATGAAAGACAATTTGTGGACAAGGCTTGGGAATGGGTTACCCATGCTGGAGAATATCATGAGACGAAACTGACCGAATTTCTAGATCCGCGCCAAGGATTTATTCTGCAAAGTCTGGTCAATCGACATCCAGATGTTATCGTTAGATGGGAAGGCGGCCACCCTGAGGCAGAGCGGAAGCGAGCACTCATTGCGCCTGATTACCTTGATCTGGATCATGAGGACATGGAGCTGAGCGTTCTTGCGATAACCTCTGGTGAGCAAAAGTTTTTGGCGTTAGAGCATGGGGACTATATGGGCTCTATACTGGGTCTTGGAGTAAAACGTGGAAAAATCGGTGATATTCATGTTCTGGACGATGGTTGTCATGTGGTAGTAGCTGCAGATATTGCAGATTATTTAGACATGAATTTAACTGGAGTACACCGAATACAGGTGAGCACGGAGGTATTGCCACTTTCTGCCTTGCGTAATAGTGAGGTGAAGCTGGAAATGATGGATTTGACTGTAGCGTCCCTACGATTGGATGGCATTGCCGCAGATGTAACACGGCTTAGCCGAAGCAAAATTCTTGCTCCCATCAAGGCTGGGCGCGTTCGGGTAAATTGGAAAGTGGAAGAAGACCCTTCCTGCGGACTTAAAGATGGTGACATGGTATCTATTCAAGGATTTGGTCGATTCAAGGTTCTAGAGGTTGGTAGTTTGACGAAAAAGGGCCGATACCGTGTTCAGGTTGGTAAATTTGTGTGAATCCCTTGCAGGAATCCGGCTTTACTTGTCGAAATTGATTATTTCGAGGGAATCAAACATTTTTAAAGCAGGACGCCGATATTTTATAAAAGAGGCGAACCATGAATGGCAGTTGGAACGTCGATACATCCTCTGCCTTTACTTGAAGTACAGTCTTTCTTCTTTGTCTGCTGCGCAGGTTTGGTTCAGAGACTTAGAAGGTCCGAAATTTCTAGGAGGTGCACAGCATGCCATTAACACCGCTCGATATACATAACAAGGAGTTCTCTCGGAGACTTCGCGGTTATGATGAGGACGAGGTCAACGAATTTCTGGATCAAGTAATTAAGGATTACGAAAGTGTCATCCGTGAGAACAAAGAGCTGCAGAATCAGCTTTTGTCCATTCAAGAGCGTTTAGATCATTTTGTGAATATTGAAGAGAGTTTATCGAAAACGATCTTAGTCGCTCAGGAAGCGGCGGATGATGTGAAGAACAACTCCAAGAAGGAATCGCAGCTCATTATCAAGGAAGCGGAAAAGAACGCGGATCGGATTATTAACGAAGCGTTATCCAAATCCCGTAAGGTTGCTATTGAGACTGAAGAATTGCGTAAGCAAGCTTCGATCTATCGCACTCGTTTCCGCACATTGGTGGAAGCACAGCTCGAGCTGTTGTCACAGGATGACTGGAATGCCTTGGAGAGTCGTGAGGCAAGCGAGAGCGTAACCTTTAAGGATGATGTTCTACATCGTATCTAATGCATTATGATGAATGAATGCTGCTTGAATTTATAGGGGGGAATTCCCTCTAATTTATAATTTCATGCTATAATCGGCTAAATAGAGGGAGTTATTCCCTCTATTTTTATTTTCCGCTAAAATCGATCATAATAAAGTGTTCCGCCTGCACAGGTATACTCCTAATTGCGGATTTGGCTAGCGGTTGTTGACATTTAGACTTAAAAAGTCTATAAATAGAACATATCTGTATAATGTTTATATGTATTCGATGACGGGACAAGTACGACAAGGTAACGTTCTCCAGAGAGTCGGCGATTGCTGAGAGCCGATTGTTCGAACCCTGCCGGAAGATCTTCCCCTAGAAGTTAAGCTGAAGCGTTGATCGTGCGTAAGCTTAGCCGTCCGCCGGACGTTACACCGGACCTGTGCATGAGATTTACGCGCAGGACTGAGATTGTGCTGAATACACTCCCCTTAAGGATGTGCTCATGCGCAGAATTAGGGTGGTATCGCGAGCGTCGTCTCGCCCCTTTGGGGGTGGGATGACGCTTATTTTGTTGTTCCGGGGCGGGCCAATCCAAGGTGACCATCCCCCTAAATCCCCCTTTCTAAGGGGGACCCCAAGGGCTGCCGCCCTCTGGACACCTGCAAAGTAAAACCTCGGGCACGCTTACGATGGTGGAAGGTGAAAGGATTCATGCGGCGGAGGAACGGCCCTTCTTAGGCCCCCCTGGCGGGTTCGCCTGCAGGGCCTTCACTTTTAGGGCAGGCCGGCGTTTCACTTGCCGGCCCATATGGCACCCCGAGCCAGTGCTGCCCTAACGGGATCGCGGCTCGGGTGCCCTCGAGATCCCCTCCTTGGCAGGAGAGGGGATCGAAGAAGATTAAAGACTAAACCATGAAAGGATTGACCATCACATGCAAAAAGTAGATGTCAAAGAAAAAGCGCGGGCAAGAGATGTCCGCATACTGAAGAAATGGAGCGACGAGAATACGTTCCGTAAATCCATGGAGAATCGTGAAGGACGTCCGAACTATGTATTTTACGAAGGTCCTCCAACAGCGAACGGTGCACCGCATATCGGGCACGTGCTGGGCCGTGTAATCAAGGATTTCATCGGTCGTTACCAAACGATGAAAGGTTACCGCGTGGTACGTAAAGCGGGCTGGGATACACACGGTTTGCCAGTAGAACTAGGCGTACAAAAGAAGCTTGGCATCTCCGGCAAACAAGAGATCGAGGAATATGGCGTAGAAAAATTCATTCAGGAATGTAAAGACAGCGTCTTCGGTTATGAGAAGCAATGGCGCGAGTTTACAGAGGGTATCGGATACTGGACGGATTTAGATAATCCTTACGTAACTTTGAATAACACGTATATCGAGAGCGTGTGGAACATCTTGGCTACTGTGCATGACAAAGGGTTGCTCTACCGCGGACACCGCGTTAGTCCTTACTGCCCAAGCTGTCAGACTACCCTAAGCTCCCATGAAGTAGCCCAAGGCTACAAGACCGTCAAGGATCTCAGTGCGACTGCAAAGTTCAAACTGGATGACAGTGGAGACTACGTACTAGCTTGGACGACTACACCTTGGACGCTGCCAGCACATATGGCGTTAGCCATGAACCCTGACATGGATTATGTACGAGTACAACAAGAAGACGGTATCTACATTGTTGCCAAAAATTTGGTGGAGGAAGTAATGAAAGGCGAGCACACAGTCCTTTCTACACATAAAGGTTCCGAGTTTATCGGCAAATCTTACACTCCTCCATTCGGATACATCAAGGCAGAGAAAAGCAATGTCATCGTAGGTGCTTCCTTCGTTACAGATTCCAGTGGTACAGGGATCGTACACATGGCACCAGCGCATGGTGAAGATGACTACAAGACTTGCCGCGAGAACGGCATCAGCTTCGTGAACGTGGTTGATAATTCCGGTAAGTATACGGATGTAGTGTCTGATTTTGCTGGACGCTTCGTGAAAGATTGCGATTTGGATATCGTTAAAGCTTTGTCTGAAAAAGGACTGCTTTATGGTAAAGAAAAATACGAGCACAGCTATCCGTTCTGCTGGCGTTGTGATACACCACTCTTGTACTACGCAACAGACAGCTGGTTCATCAACACTACAGCGATCAAAGATCAGCTGATTGCTAACAACAACAGTGTAGATTGGTATCCTGAGCATGTACGTGAAGGCCGTTTCGGGAAGTTCCTGGATGAACTGGTGGACTGGAACATCAGCCGTAATCGTTACTGGGGTACACCGCTTAATGTTTGGGTATGTCAAGAAACGGGCAAAGAGTTCGCTCCACACAGCATTGAAGAACTGAGAGCGATGGCGATTGGCGATGTACCTGAGGATATCGAGCTGCATAAGCCTTTTGTAGATAAGATCAAGCTACGCAGTCCTTTCAGCGAAGGGGCAGAGATGGTTCGGACACCAGAAGTTATCGATGTTTGGTTCGATAGTGGTTCGATGCCATTTGCGCAAAGTCATTATCCATTTGAGAACGAGGATAAGCTGAATGATCAATATCCAGCGGATATGATCTGTGAAGGGATCGACCAGACACGTGGATGGTTCTACAGCTTACTAGCTGTATCTACCTTGTTTAAAGGTAAAGCTCCATATAAAGCTGTTATTGCTCACGGTCATATCCTTGATGAGAATGGTCAAAAAATGTCCAAATCAAAAGGCAATGTTATTGATCCTTGGGATATCATGAACGATTACGGCACGGATGCTTTCCGTTGGGCGATTCTATCCGATAGTGCACCGTGGAATAACAAACGTTTCTCTCGTGGTCTTGTAGGGGAAACCAAATCCAAAGTTGTAGATACACTGGTGAATACGCATGCGTTCTTGACGCTTTATGCAGGCATCGATGGTTATGATCCTGCCGATCATCCTTTTAAAGTATCGGAACATAAGCTGGACCGCTGGATTTTGTCCCGTTTGAACAGCTTGATTCTTTTGGTAGACAAAGGACTTGCAGTAAATGACTTCGTGAATACATCCAAAGGTATTGAGAACTTTATAGATGAGCTGAGCAACTGGTATATCCGTCGTTCCCGTGACCGTTTCTGGGGTAGTGGTCTAGGTGAAGATAAGCTGGATGCTTACCGTACACTGACCCATGTGCTTTTGAAGACAGCGTCTTTGATGGCTCCATTTACACCGATGTTGTCTGAAGATATCTTCACGAACCTTGGCGGTGGTGAAAGTGTGCATTTAGCAGATTATCCGGTTGCTGATGAGAGCTTGATCGATAAAGAGCTGGAAGAGGATATGGAAAGTGCGAGACAAATCGTTGAGCTGGCGCGTAATGTGCGTAACGAAACAGGCATTAAAAATCGTCAACCGCTGTCTGAGCTGATCGTTTCGATGAACCGTGACTTCCATTTGGCTGAGTATGAAGAGATCATCAAAGACGAGATCAACATCAAGAACATCGTGCTAGAAACTAGCGACAGTGGATTTGTTGACTTCACACTCAAGCTAAATCTTAAAGTTGCCGGTAAAAAATACGGTAAAAACGTCGGCTTCCTGCAAGGCTTCCTAAAAGCTTTGGACAGTGACTCTACCCGCAAAGCGGTGCAAGATGGCTCAATCGCGATTGCGACGCCAGAGGGAGAAGAGCTGGTGATCACTTCTGAAGAGCTACTCGTTGAAAAAGAAGCTAAAGCAGGTTTCGCCGCAGCTTCCGGATATGGAATTACGGTTGCGCTCAATACCGAAATCACACCTGAGCTTGAACAAGAAGGCTGGGTTCGTGAGATCATTCGTGCGGTTCAAGATTACCGTAAACGTTTGGATCTGCCGATCGAGAAACGGATCGCACTCACGCTGAGTGTAGACGATGAGCTTAAAGCAGCAGTTACAGCCTTTGAGAATGTATTGCGAGACAATGTACTTGTGACTACGGTTGATTTTGGCGGAGAACACGCTTTTGAAACGGTAGATGTCGGTGGTAAATCCATCGGTATCCATATTGAAGTGTAAATCTGCATTACCTGTCCCAAAACAGCATATACTAGCGGCACAAGTGTAAACAGAGAACTTCTGTTTATGCGGGAAATATAGTCTTTATATTTTGCCCGCGAAAATAACGAGCCTCGTGCTCAAGGAGATGTATTCTCTTTGACCGGGCTCGTTTACTTTGTGGCGAATATAGACGTATGAGAGGAGCTGTGGCTGTGGAGGATCAGAAGAACAGAATCTCCGTCAAGACATCCGGCAACAAGAACAGCCCAGATAAGGGAGTGGAGAAAAAGGTTATTCCTGAGGAAAACCCTGAGCGTTTAACAGCAGACCATCGCAATCCAGAAGACATTCCACTGGAAGAAAAAATGAATACAATGTATCGATTAACCTTTGAATGGGCCCATATCTTAGAGAAATCACGAATTTATCAGTATACGGAGCTGTTATATTCACCTTGGACTCTAATTTGGAAAAACATTTTATATGGAGCGGCTCGTGGAGTAGGGATCGCGCTTGGCTTTACTTTTTTTGCGGCAACGATCATCTATGTTCTTCAGGTTCTTGGAGCCTTGAATCTACCGATCATCGGAGATTATATTGCGGATATTGTACGAATTGTTCAGCGTCAGCTGGAATTCAAATAGCTTTTTAAGGCGTAGCTGTCTTTACTTGGTTTGTAGGAGAGAGTGGGGTTCGGTCAATCTCCTTTGGTGGATTTATCCAACCTTGGACTTCTATATTTCTCCCCAGTCCGTACCTTTCCTTTTTTAATCTTTGGAGAGGGCTGCGCTGCTTTTTTTCCTCGTGTAAGATGCGTAAGCCTCTCATTAATAATAAATATCGTCGGTCATCTTCATGACTGAGTTGTTGTACATTTTTAAAATAGTCGTGATTCACTTACGTTACACTCCTTGTATGTCGATTTCAGCATGCGTTAGATCAGTTTACCAGTTGAATCTGAACATTTTCTTAACAGAATGACATAGCGCAGAAAAAATAAAAAAACAGCGGGCCATTCCACGATGAAACTGGAACCGCACGCTGTTCATTTTTTTGTGGGGACGATGCTTTTACTCCTCGCCTTCGAGTGGATCAAGCATGAAACTTCCCTCGTCGCTATCCTTATAACGCTCGTAGCTACGTCCCGGCACTACAATTAAATGATTACCTGTAATATCGGTAGCGATAAAGTTCTCCCAAGGCTCCACACAGCCTTCCAGCTCATCCGCTTCAATTTCCATATTATTATAGGAGTCAATATTATTGCCCTCCGCCATAGCGGGGGAATTGGAGCTGCCATAGCTTTCTACAATCTGCCAGGCATCCTCACCGTCAAAGCCGTTTTGATCCTCTCGTTCATCGAGACTCGTACGCCCAAATGGAGGAGACAAAAATTCTTCTTCAATGGGCCGAGTAAAGGGTGCATTTTGACGTGGGGCGTGCTCTTTACAATAAAGCGTGGAGGGAATGGCGGATAGACGCTCAAAAGGGATCGGTTGACCGCTAGCCTTACATATCCCATAGGTGCCTTCATCCATAGCGTTGAGAGCAGCTTCAATATCATCCAGCTCATGCTCGTCCCGCTCTAGCAGTGAAATATCCATGGAGCGGTTATACAAATCGGTGGCTGCATCTCCTGGATGGTTGTCATTCTCGGAAAGTTCTCCGGTGCCATCCCGCATGGATTCCTGTAAGCCGTAATTTTCATTATTCTGAAGCCTGTGCTGAATGGTATCACGGTCTTTTTCTAATCGGGCGCGTAGCTCTGAGAGCTGCTGTACTGTCAGGTGCGTCATGATGAGTAAGCTCCTTTCTGTACTTTTTTAAGAATCCTTCCGACAAACCGATTTGCACCGGATGGTTCTTTGTTAGGTTGACCTGAGAGGCGTTATTTTAGCGATGGAAAATAGTCCCCAAGATTAAGCGCCCGAGAGGTGTCACGCAATAGACGATCTTCTAAGGGCTGTGCTACAATATACAAGTCTTATAACAGTATTCGTACCGCATTTGGCGGGAAAAATAAGAACGGAGTGACAACTTCTGTGGTGTACTATTTGATTGCTCTTATTGTATTTTTGGTGGATCAAGGAACGAAGTATCTCATTGCCACACGTCTGGAGCTTGGGGAACAGATTCCGGTGATCGGGAATTTTTTCCTAATTACCTCACATCGTAATCGCGGGGCTGCTTTTGGGATTCTACAAGGTCAGCAATGGTTCTTCTTTTTAGTTACGGTTGTAGTGGTTGCAGGTATCGTTTGGTACTTGAACAAAACTAGACATTCGCGGAAGATGCTATCGGTCGCCCTTGGACTTGTTCTGGGTGGAGCGATAGGTAACTTCCTAGACCGGATGATCAGTGGTGAGGTTGTCGATTTCCTTCTGTTTAATTTTGGAAGCTATAGCTTCCCAATTTTTAACGTTGCGGATTCATGTATCGTCATTGGGGTTGGGTTGATTCTTTTGGACTCCTTCCGCGATCTTAAGAATGGTGAAGAAATCACGGAAATCAAAGAAGTAAAAGAAGCAAAGGAAGTAAAAGAAGGGAATGAATGATTTGAGTAAAGACGTCAATCACCAAGCGGCATCTACGAGCGAAGAAGAGAGGGACGTCACGGAGTGGACCGTTTCAGCAGAGAACGCGCGGGAGCGTATCGATAAATATATTACGGAATCTTGGGAAGAGGATGTTTCTCGTTCTCAGGTGCAGCTGTGGATCAGTGGTGGCCATGTTACGGTTAATGGAGCACCCGTGAAAGCTAATTATAAGCTCTCAGAAGGGGATGTAGTTTCCATCATCGTTCCTGAAGCAGAAGTGACCGACTTGATCCCAGAGAATATTCCTCTTGAAGTTGTATACGAAGACAGCGATGTCATTGTTATAAATAAGCCGCGTGGTATGGTTGTACATCCGGCTGCCGGGCACCCGTCTGGCACCTTGGTAAATGCGCTGATGTATCATTGTAAGGATCTATCCGGTATTAATGGTGAGATTCGTCCAGGTATTGTACATCGTATTGATAAGGATACCTCTGGTCTTATTATGGTGGCTAAAAATGATGCCAGTCACGCGTCGCTCGCAGCACAGCTTAAAGAGCACAGTGTAACACGCCGCTATATAGCTGTTGTACACGGCAACTTGTCGCATGACAAAGGTACGGTTGATGCTCCAATCGGTAGAGATCCACATGATCGCAAGCTATACACTGTAACAGAAAAGAACAGTAAGAAATCTGTGACCCATTTTACGGTGATGGAACGTTTCGGTGAATGTACTCTACTGGAGCTGCAATTGGAGACTGGCCGCACGCATCAGATCAGGGTGCATATGAAATTCATTGGTCATCCGCTTGTAGGTGATCCGGTTTATGGACGTAGCAAAGGAACAGCTATGAATGGACAGGCGTTACATGCAGCGGTGCTTGGATTTATTCATCCTACATCAGGTGAATATAAAGAATTCAGCAGACCTATTCCGGAAGACATGGAAGAAGTTCTGTTCACATTGCGCAGCAGATAAGTACAAATGAAGTGATAATTAGTCTATGGTATTGAACTCTGCTTTCCATCATATTTAATAACATAAGGATAAAGAGAAGGTTATGCCTTATTCTTTATCCTTATTTTTTATCACAGAAACGGATCTCTAGAAACATAAGCCATCCAAGGGACGGCGAAGCCGTTTCTTCTAAAATTAGAATAGATAGCCAGGAGATGAGATGAAAGTATGAGTATTGAACAATACCAAGACAGCTTCATTCAGACTAATTTTGCAGACCGCATCGGCGGTGCGAACTACGGCAAGGACACTTCGATTTATAAATTCGAGAAAATCAAACGTGCTAAAGCATCCGCAAAACTGGATTTTCCTGATATTGAATTGATCGATATGGGCGTAGGCGAGCCAGATGAGATGGCTGATGCAGGTATCGTGGCTAAGCTTGCTGAAGAAGCAGCTAAGGAAGAAAACCGTGGCTATGCGGACAATGGAATTGCTGAATTTAAGACAGCTGCTGCTGATTACTTGCGGGAAGTATTCCGTGTTGAAGGCATTGATCCCGTTACGGAGGTAGTTCACTCTATCGGTTCTAAGCCTGCACTGGCGATGTTGCCTTCTTGCTTCATTAACCCAGGAGATATTACGATCATGACGGTGCCGGGTTATCCAGTGCTGGGTACACACACTAAATACTTGGGTGGACAAGTGTTTACAGTAGAGCTGAAGAAGGAGAATAACTTCCTTCCAGATCTGAACGAAATTCCAGAAGAAGTTGCTCATAAAGCCAAGCTTCTTTACTTGAACTATCCAAACAATCCGACGGGCGCTAGTGCGACTCCTGAGTTTTTTGCTGAGGTAGTTGCATGGGCTAAAAAATATGATGTAGTCGTTATCCACGATGCACCATATGCTGCCTTGACCTATGACGGTTTAAAGCCGCTTAGCTTCCTCTCTGTGCCAGGTGCTAAGGATGTTGGCGTGGAGCTGCATTCTTTGTCCAAGTCCTACAATATGACAGGCTGGAGAATCGGTTTTGTTGCTGGGAATCCTTTAGTGGTTAAAGCCTTCAGTGATGTGAAGGATAATAATGATTCCGGTCAATTTATCGCAATTCAAAAAGCTGCGGCTTACGGTCTTGCTCATCCAGAGATTACTGAAGCGATTGCTGCCAAGTATTCTCGTCGTCACAACCTGTTGGTAGATGCACTGAACAGCCTGGGCTTCCAAGCTGAGAAACCAAAGGGCTCCTTCTTCCTTTATGTTGCAGCACCTAAGGGTGTCAAAGGTGGTCGCCGTTTCGAATCCGGTGAGGATTTCTCGCAATTCCTGATCCGTGAGAAGCTAATCTCCACCGTGCCTTGGGATGATGCAGGTCCGTTTGTACGTTTCTCTGTTACCTTTATTGCTAAAGGGGAAGAGGAAGAAAGACGTGTCATCTCTGAAATCCAAAGACGCTTAAGCGATGTGGAGTTTGAATTTTAAACATTAGTTAGACATTTAAGCCGTCTAGGGGAAACCTTGGGTGGCTTTTCTTTATGTAGTGGCTAGTCTACTGTGGATTAGACTACTGTAGAATAGAGCTATTGTAAGATAGGGAATTCTTCCCTCTAATTTTGTGTTTTAGCTTCAATCCGCTAGAATATAGGGAATTTCCCCCTCTATTTCAGCATATTTGGTTGTACTCAAGGAAATCCTTCAATTTATAGGGAGGAATTCCGCATAACCTGAGCATAATGACTATTGTGGCCTAATTATAGGGAGGTTTTCCGGTTTTCCCTATAATACCGCCTTCCTTTTGTTGTTAATAGAAGCAGGCTTGGAAAGTGTTGTAGTTTAGGTAGATAAAGTTGACATGCAGGGTTTGTTCTGTCATAATTCTCATTAAATGAATAGCGCCTTTAATTCAGTCCTGTGAGGCTGGCAAGGTAACGTGAATCGAGGTTCGCGACTCTTAGAAAGGTATCCGTGTGTATACACCGGACTGTCTTTTTATGCGCGCGGCCACCATCTTCTTCATCTGCGGATTTCACTCCTTGCCTGTTATAGGCAAGGAGTTTTTTGATTTCCAGGAACTTGAACAGGCGAAACAAGTGGAGGGTGACAAGATTATGGTTACTGAGAAAAATGTAATTATGGACGAAACGGCGATCCGCCGGGCATTATCGCGTATTGCTCATGAGATTTTGGAGAAGAACAAAGGGATTGAGAATTGTCTGCTGGTCGGTATCCGGACACGAGGCGTATACCTAGCACAGCGCATCGCTGAGCGGATCAAGGAAATTGAAGGCGTCGAGATTCCTTACGGCGAACTCGACATCACGCATTATCGGGATGACCGTGAAGTAGGAGGCAGTGAAGCAGTAGTGAAGAGTAACGTCATTATTACTTCCGGCAATGATGGCATCCATGATAAGAAGGTTATTTTGTTCGATGATGTACTTTACACTGGACGCACGATCCGCGCGGCGATGGACGCTTTGATGGATTGCGGACGCCCGCGAATGATTCAACTGGCAGTACTGGCTGACCGTGGCCACCGCGAGCTGCCGATCCGACCAGACTACATCGGTAAGAATGTACCTACCTCAAAGCATGAGCAGATTGAAGTGGCGCTGAAGGAATACGACGGCAAAGACGAGGTCTACATTATTTCAAACCGGGAGGAACGATAACATCATGACACTTACCAAGGTAAAGGAACGTAGTCTGCTGGGAATAAAAGAGCTTGACCGGTCGGAAATCACTGGGTTGCTGGACAGAACAGCGTACTGGGACAATCAGAGCGAGAAGCTAACTCCCATTTTGAACTCGCATTTTATTTCTAACATGTTCTTTGAGAACAGCACACGCACTCGTTTCTCCTTTGAAATGGCAGAAAAACGACTGGGTGCACAAGTACTGAATTTTACGGCTGCAGCTTCTAGTGTAGAAAAAGGGGAGTCGATCTACGATACAGTACGCACACTGGAATCGATGGGGATCGATGCCGGAGTTGTGCGTTTGAAGCCTGCAGGTGTGCTGCAGCAGTTAGCTGAGAAGGTGTCCATACCGCTTATTAATGCGGGTGACGGCAACAATGAACATCCAACACAAGCGCTGCTTGATCTTTACACCATGACCAAAACGTTTGGAGATTTAAAGGGTCTCACGGTTTCTATTATCGGGGACATCATGCATAGCCGGGTAGCACGCTCCAATCTGTGGGGACTTACAAAGTTAGGGGCTAAAGTGCAATTCTGTGCACCGGAGAATATGAAGGCTCCTGAGCTTATGGAATATGCACCTTATGTAACCATAGAGGAAGCTCTTAAAGCAGATGTAGTTATGATGCTTCGTGTGCAGCTGGAACGTCATTCTTCTGGTATCGTACTTTCCGCGGAAGATTACCGCAGACATTATGGTTTAACGGAAGAACGCGCAGCTAAGCTCGCAAAAGATACAATCATTATGCACCCAGCTCCGGTTAACCGGAATGTCGAGATTGATGATGCAGTTGTAGAGAGCAGTCAATCAAGGATTTTCCCGCAAATGTCTAATGGGGTTCCGGTTCGGATGGCGGTTCTCGAAAGAGCTTTACTATAAAGTTAAAAGAATGATGATGAATAAGGACTAATAAATATACACAAACATGAATTTTTATTATATAATAACGAGAGGGCCCGCAGTCGGGATCTGTGGGTAAAGGTAGAATCATGACAGTGATTATTAGAAACGCCAGCGTATTGACTAAGGAAGGCTTGTTAGAGCGGAAACATATTGTACTTGAAGAAGGTGTTATCTCGGCCTTAATCGATGGAAATGAAGCTGCTCCAGAAGCTGGAGAGATCATTGATGCTGAAGGCAAGCTGCTCATTCCAGGACTCATTGATATGCATGTGCATTTACGCGAACCGGGATTTGAACACAAGGAAACAGTGGAAACCGGAAGTCGTTCGGCTGCCAAAGGCGGATTTACAACCATCGCTTGTATGCCTAATACCCGTCCAGTAACAGATACCCCGGAAATCGTACAATTTGTCAAAGATAAAGCGCGTGAAGCAGGACTCGTTAAAGTACTTCCTTATGCAGCCATTACAAAAAATGAGCTCGGACGTGAGCTGACTGATTTTGCAGCGCTTAAAGAAGCTGGAGCTATTGGTTATACCGACGACGGCGTGGGCGTGCAAAGTGCTCAAATGATGAAAGATGCTATGAACATCGCCGCAGCACTGGATATGCCAGTCATTGCTCACTGCGAGGATAATTCACTGGTTGAAGGCTGCTGTGTAGCCGAAGGTGAGTTCGCAAGAAAGCATGGCCTGAAAGGAATTCCAAATGAGTCAGAAGCGATCCATGTTGGACGCGATATTTTGTTGGCTGAAGCGACAGGCGTTCATTACCATGTGTGCCATGTAAGTACTGAACAATCGGTGCGACTGATTCGCCAAGCGAAAGAAATCGGCATTAAAGTAACTGCTGAAGTGTGTCCGCATCACTTGCTGCTCTCTGAAGAAGATATTCCAGGCCTTGATGCCAATTGGAAAATGAACCCGCCGCTTCGCTCCCGTCGCGATGTTGAAGCATGTATCGAAGGTTTGCTTGACGGCACACTAGATATGATTGTTACGGATCATGCGCCGCATAGTGAGGAAGAGAAGGCTAAAGGCATGCAACTTGCACCTTTTGGTATCGTTGGATTCGAAACAGCTTTCCCACTACTATACACAGCGTTTGTAGCAACAGGGAAATGGGATTTATCCTTACTAGTACAAAGAATGACTGCTGATCCTGCACGGGTATTCAGACTGAACACCGGTGTGATGGATATCGGAGCTCCTGCAGATTTGACACTGATTGATTTGGAGCAGGAGAAAGAAGTAGACCCAGGATCTTTCGCAAGTAAAGGACGGAATACTCCTTTTGGTGGCTGGAAGCTTAAGGGCTGGCCAGTAATGACATGGGTAGACGGCAAAGCCGTATGGACTGAGAAAAACTAGCGGACTGGTGGGGCGGAGTTGCTGATCTTTACGGATGCAGCGATGGTGTACACGTTCACTCCGGAAGGCTTGTAAGGCATAAGTATTAGACTACAGAAACAAGAAGGAGTGGAATGGAATGCAGGCGAGATTGCTGCTGCAAGACGGAACTTTATTTACAGGTACCGCATTTGGCGCTGAGGGCGAAAAGACAGGCGAGGTTGTTTTTAATACAGGAATTACAGGATATCAAGAGGTGCTGTCTGACCCTTCATATTGCGGACAAATCGTTACTATGACTTACCCATTGATCGGGAACTACGGGATTACTCGGGATGACTTTGAATCTGTTCGACCTTTCGTACACGGCTTTGTAGTGCGCCGTCATGAAGAAGTACCTAGTAACTGGCGTGCTGAATATAGTGTGGACGACTTGTTGAAAGAATACGATATTCCAGGGATCAGCGAGATTGATACTCGGATGTTGACTCGGATTATTCGACACTACGGAACAATGAAAGCGATTCTGACCACCTCTAACAAACGTGTAGAGGAACTGATGGAAATGATGGGAAATACTACGATTGAGGAATTGCGCAATCAGGTAGCTCGTACATCAACTGCAAGTTCGTACAGCAGCCCAGGCAACAAAGAAAGAATTGTACTTGTGGATTACGGTGCGAAGGCTGGTATCTTACGTGAGCTTAACGAACGTGGTTGTGATGTTGTTGTAGTGCCGCATGATGTAAAAGCGGAAGAAGTTCGCCGTCTGAACCCAGATGGTATCCTACTGTCCAACGGCCCTGGGGACCCGAAAGATGTGCCTCACGCTGTCAAGACGATTTCCGAATTGCTTGGTGAATATCCGATCTTCGGCATCTGCCTTGGTCATCAGTTGTTTGCACTTGCTTGTGGAGCGGATACAGAGAAGCTGAAATTCGGTCACCGTGGTGGGAATCACCCTGTGAAGGAACTGGAAAGCGGACGCTGCTTCATCACTTCCCAGAACCATGGTTATACCGTAAATGAGGAATCTGTGAAGAACACTGAACTAGAAGTTACTCACATTAATAATAATGATAAGACTGTTGAAGGTATTAAACATACTCGTTACCCAGCATTTTCGGTGCAATATCATCCAGAAGCGGCGCCAGGACCACATGACAGCAGCTACTTGTTTGATCGCTTCCTTCAATTGATTGCCGATCATAAAGCAAAGACACCTGTTGTTTCACGTCAGGCACAACTTGCGGCAAACGCCAGAATCACGGCGCCAAAAACTAACTTACAGCTTGAAGCCGTGAAAGGAGCTCTATAACATGCCAAAGAACGATAAACTTAAAAAAATACTAGTGATCGGTTCCGGACCGATCGTCATCGGCCAAGCAGCGGAGTTTGACTACGCAGGAACTCAGGCTTGCCAAGCCCTTAAAGAAGAAGGCGTGGAAGTCGTACTGATTAACAGCAATCCAGCAACGATTATGACAGATACAAATATTGCAGATAAAGTGTACATCGAGCCTATTACGCTTGAATTCGTAACTGCGATTATTCGCCAAGAGCGTCCAGATGGATTGCTTCCAACGCTTGGCGGTCAAACTGGCCTAAATATGGCTGTAGAATTGGCTCGTGCAGGTGTACTTGAGCAAGAAAATGTTAAACTTCTCGGTACACAGCTTGATTCCATTGAGAAAGCAGAAGATCGCGATTTGTTCCGTGATCTAATGCGTGAATTGGATCAACCTGTACCGGACAGCACCATTATCACTACTGTAGATGAAGCAATGAAATTCGCTGAGGAAATTGGATTCCCTCTGATTGTACGTCCAGCTTATACACTTGGCGGCACAGGCGGCGGGATCTGCGATAACGAAGAAGAGCTGCGTGAAACTGTCAAAGCAGGAATTCGTTACAGCCCGATCGGACAATGTCTGGTTGAGAAGAGTATTGCCGGCATGAAGGAAGTTGAATACGAGGTTATGCGTGATGCTAATGACAACTGTATCGTTGTCTGCAACATGGAAAACTTTGATCCTGTAGGTGTACATACAGGTGACAGTATCGTTGTGGCACCTAGCCAGACGTTATCGGATCGCGAATACCAAATGCTGCGCACAGCTTCGCTCAAAATCATCCGCGCCCTGAATATTGAAGGTGGATGTAACGTACAATTCGCACTTGATCCGCAAAGTTATCAATATTATGTAATCGAAGTAAACCCGCGTGTCAGCCGTTCCTCGGCTTTGGCGTCCAAAGCAACTGGATATCCGATTGCCAAAATGGCTGCCAAAATCGCGATGGGTTACACGCTGGATGAAATCGTCAATCCGGTTACCGGACAGACTTATGCATGCTTTGAGCCTACACTTGACTATATCGTAAGTAAAATTCCACGCTGGCCGTTCGACAAGTTCATTCATGCGAACCGTAAGCTGGGTACGCAAATGAAAGCGACAGGCGAAGTAATGGCGATCGGCCGTACTTTTGAAGAGTCGATTCATAAAGCGATCCGTTCCTTGGAAATTGGTGTTCACCGGTTCCGTCTGCCAGGTGCAGAGACACTGGAAGAGAGCGTGCTGCGTGAACGTCTTGCGAAGCCTGACGATGAGCGTCTGTTCCTGATTGCTGAAGCTTTCCGCCGTGGTTACGGTTTGCAAGAAATTCAGGATATTACGAACGTAGACTGGTGGTTCCTCTCCAAAATTGAAGGTTTGATTAACTTTGAAGAGGTTATTCGCGGCGAAGAAACGTTGTCTGCGGAAACTCTATACCAAGCGAAACGTAAAGGCTTTACAGACCGTGCGATTGCTGAGATTCGTGCAGAAGGACAAGCGAACGGCAAGTTTACTAAAGAAGCTGATGTGCGTGCGCTGCGTTTGGAGCAAGGGTTAACACCTGTGTTCAAAATGGTAGATACTTGTGCGGCTGAGTTCGAAGCTACTACACCTTACTACTACTCGACTTATGAAACTGAGAATGAAGTCATTCATTCTGATAAGCAAAAGGTTATCGTGCTGGGATCTGGTCCAATCCGGATCGGTCAAGGGATTGAGTTCGATTACTCCACAGTCCATGCGGTATGGGCTATTCAAAAGGCTGGATATGAGGCGGTTATCATCAATAATAACCCTGAGACTGTATCTACAGACTTTAATACTTCGGACCGGTTGTATTTTGAACCCCTATTCTTCGAAGATGTCATGAACGTAATTGCGCAAGAGAATCCGATTGGAGTTATCGTTCAATTCGGTGGTCAGACAGCGATTAACCTTGCGGCACCTCTAAGTGCTGCTGGTGTGAAGATTCTTGGAACTAGCCTTGATAGCATTGATGAAGCTGAGAACCGTAAGAAATTTGAAGCTTTGCTGGCACGCCTTGATATCGCTCAACCGAAAGGAAAGACGGTTACGGACGTGGATCAAGCTGTAGAAACTGCACAATCTCTTGGGTATCCGGTGCTGGTACGTCCTTCCTACGTACTAGGCGGACGTGCAATGGAAATCGTATATAACGATACTGAACTGCTTAGCTACATGGTAGAAGCGGTGAAAGTGAATCCGGAGCATCCGGTATTGATTGACCGTTACATGCTAGGTAAAGAGGTTGAGGTAGACGCGATTTGTGATGGTGAGACAGTAGTTATTCCAGGCATCATGGAACATGTCGAACGCGCAGGTGTTCACTCCGGTGACTCTATCGCCGTATATCCTCCGCAATATCTGGATGAAGGTCTAAAAGAGAAAATCGCTGAGATCACAATTAAAATCGCTAAGGAACTGAAGACGATTGGACTGGTCAACATCCAGTTTGTTATCTATCAGAACGAAGTATACGTAATCGAGGTAAATCCACGCTCCTCGCGTACGGTTCCTTTCCTGAGTAAGGTGACAGGAATTCCAATGGCGCATTTGGCAACCAAAATCATTCTCGGCAGCAAGCTGAAGGATGACGGTTATACAGAAGGTTTGTGGCCGGAAAGCGATTATGTATCGGTTAAAGTGCCAGTGTTCTCTTTTGCCAAACTACGCAGAGTAGAACCTACACTCGGACCTGAAATGAAATCAACCGGTGAGGTTATGGGCCGTGATAAATTGTACGCAAAAGCTTTATACAAAGGTCTGATCGGAGCAGGGATGAAAATTCCAGCGACAGGCGCTATCATCGTTACGGTGGCAGATAAAGATAAAGCAGAAGCTGTTGAACTTATGAAGGGCTTCCACTCCATGGGTTACAAAATCATTGCAACTGGAGGCACGGCACAAGCGCTTGAAGAAGCAGGCCTCAACGTAATGAATGTAAACAAGCTGGATGAAGGTGCACCAAACATTCTCGACTTGATTCGTGGTGGGCAAGCTAACTTCGTCTTTAATACACTGACTAAAGGCAAAACGCCAGAACGTGACGGATTCCGAATCCGCCGTGAAGCGGTTGAGAATGGCGTCGTATGTATGACTTCATTGGATACAGTGACGGCACTTCTCAGAATGCTGCAGACGATTAACTTCTCGTCACAGTCCATGCCTGCTTTTGTCGGACAATTGAACTAATCTCATAAAGATGCATAGGGCGGTTTGCGTTTACGCAGACCGTTCCGCTATGCCTAGGGTCTAATAAATAAAGGGTGTGGAATTAGTCTGCACTGGATAGGAGCATGGTTGTGGGAGTAGGAGAAGTAGAGTGGAAAGCAATGGCGAACCGTCTGATGATCGCTTTGGATTATCCTGATGTGAATGGAGCAAGAGCCTTGATCGATAAGCTGGAAGGAATTCCTTGCTATATGAAGGTAGGCATGCAGCTGTTCTATGCGGCAGGACCAGAATTTATTCAAGAGCTGAAATCTCGTGGCTATTCTGTGTTCGTTGACGTGAAAATGCATGATATTCCTAACACGGTAAAAGGTGGCGCTCAAAGTCTTACGAATCTTGGCGCTGATATGTTTAACGTACACGCGGCAGGGGGCTCAGCCATGATGGCTGCAGCACGCGAAGGAGCGGCTTCAGCAGTTAGTGCTAATGCTGCCCTTAAGATGCCTTTGATTATTGCAGTTACCCAGTTAACCAGTACAAGTCAAGAAGTGATGAATAACGAAATTGGGATCGCTGGAGAGGTAGCTGATACTGTGGTAAGATACGCCAAGTTGGCTGCCGATGCAGGTCTAGATGGTGTAGTGGCTTCGCCACAAGAATCTGCAGCTATCGCAGAAGCTTGCGGCCCGGCATTTTGCACGGTTACACCGGGTATCCGGCCAGCAGGTGCTTCCTTGGACGATCAGTCCCGGGTTATGACACCTGGAAAAGCCATTCGTCAGGGTAGTCACTACCTTGTTGTAGGACGGCCGATTACAGCTTCACCAGATCCACGTCAAGCAGCACTAAACATTATTGAGGAGATGACCCTAGCATGAGCGCATTAAATAGAAGTGAACAAGTAGCAAGTTATCTGCTTACGATTGGAGCAGTAGCACTGCGTCCACAGGAGCCTTTTACATGGACCTCTGGTATCAAATCGCCGATCTATTGCGACAACCGTCTGACTATGGCTTACCCAGAGGTTCGTAACTATATTGCAGATGCCTTTGCTCAGCTTATTAAGAGCGAGTATCCGGACGCTGAAGTGATCGCAGGTACAGCAACCGCGGGTATTCCACACGCGGCTTGGGTAGCAGATAAACTCAATCTGCCTATGGCTTATATCCGTGATAAAGCTAAAGGCCACGGCAAGCAGAATCAGATCGAAGGTCTGATTAAGCCGGGACAAAAGGTAGTTGTTATTGAAGATCTGATCTCCACAGGTGGAAGCTCCATTAAAGCGGCTCAGGCCGTGCAAGAAGCTGGCGCAGAAGTGTTAGCTGTACTTGCAATCTTCAGCTATGAGCTGGATCGTGCAGTGGATGCTTTTGCTGCAGCTGAAATGCCATTGCAAAGCTTGTCCAACTACAGCACATTGATTGATGTGGCTCTTGCACAAGGTAAAATTGAATCGACGGACGTAGAAGTACTGAAGTCTTGGAGAAAAGATCCTTCATCATTTGGTGTTTAAGCTTAAATAAATGAGTATAGTTTAGGCGAGTCTCTCACTTTTCAGTGAGGGGCTTTTATTTTTTAATTGCATAGAGTGGGAAAGAGAAGCACAGCATACTCAACTGTCATACAAGACACGAATAGTTGTATTTCGTACACTTAAACTAACTTTTCTTAGAGGAATTGGCATTCTAGTTGCACTTTGTGCAATTATAATCAGCCTAGTATCTGCCGAAACCTTCTAGTAACGGTTTTTAACTGTACAGAGTGCAATTAAAAGGAAAAATAAAATAAATGAGCTCTAATAGTTGCAGAAAGTGCAACTATCCAGTCGTAGAGGGTAGGATTGTGTCGCTCAATGGAGATGTAGCAAGTGAGCAAGTGTGAGTGGGAAAGTGGAGATCGTGTATCTGCAAAAGCTCCTAGTAACATTTTTATGAGAGTAATATGAAGAAATCGTAGTATAACTTTAAACGTCCTGTAACTTCCCTTCTTGATTAAAGCTTTATACTGTTACTAGGCTTATGGATTATTTATCCATAAGATGTAGAAGAATCAAGTATTTTATGGGAGGATATAATAATGAATCATATAAACAACAATAAACGGCTGTGGCGCCGCTGGTTAAGCTTTGGGGTATGCGCTGCGCTGATACTACCACTAATCTCTGATGGGTGGAATACGGCTTGGGCTGAGCCTTCTAAGGCTTCAGTGGAGCAACGTGTATTGCGTATTGGGAGTCTATGGTCTGGGGAGGACGATTCGTTTTTTCGTCAGCAGTTTACGGATATGTATGAGTTGCAGCATCCAGAAATCAAATTGGAGATTATTCCGGCTATAGATACGAATGACCTTCGGTACAATAACACCTCCTCAGACGCAAGTTCTGACAATTTGGAAAATATCCGAGCGATTATGGGCGGGGATAAGCCTGTTGATGTGATCGTCGGTGATAGCGCATTAGTGAAGAGTTTGGTGGATCATAATCTTGTCCAATCGCTGGAGCCGCTTATAGCGCGTGATCAGTATGATTTAAGCAATATGGCGCCTACGATGCTGAATGGAGTTCGTGAGCTGGGTAGAGGTAGTCTTTTTGCGTTGGCGCCGATCTTCTCGTCTAGTGCGCTTTTTTATAACAAGGGAATCTTTGATGCTGCTGGTGTGGGCTATCCAACGGACAAGATGACTTGGAATGAACTGTTTACGCTGGCAGATAAGGTGACGAAGAAGTCATCTAATAAAGAAACTCGGATATACGGGTTCTCGATGAACCGTTACTTAAGTGATCCATTCTGGGATATGCAGAGCTATGTCGCACCGCTAGAACTTACGATGTACGATAATAAGGGTCAGCACATGACTGTAAATACTACACAGTGGAATCAGGCATGGACTACTTACAGCCAGTTGGTTAAGAAACAAATTGTACCAGAGCTAAATGGGTTGGATTTTGCAGGAACAGAAGGGAATGCCTACAGTCCAATCCAAGGCGATCTGTTCCTCACAGGAAAAGCAGCAATGGTCGTTGGAGAATATGGTTATCTCAATGAACTGGCGGGAGTGGCCCGTAATGCTGCTAAGATCAAAAGTTACAGTCCCATCAAATGGGGTGTGGTTACTGTACCTACCTTTCAGGAAAAACCGGATGTTGCCATTGGAACATGGCTTGGTAATATGATGGCTATTAGTTCTACGGCTACTAATAAGGAAGATGCCTGGGATTTGATTAAGTTCGTCAACAGTAATGAGGTTGCGAAAATTAAAGCCCATAACAAGAGTGAACTGACTTCCCGTAAGGATTATATTACCGCTCAGACCCCTTCTGTAAATTTGGAAGCTTTTTATACGCTTAAGCCTTTACCTGCAACTGATCCTTTATTGATCAGTTTACAGATGCAGAAGCCTGGAATTAGCCGGATTAGCGATGTTGGACGTCAATTATTCATTGATGTTTATCAGGGGAAGAAAACCGTTGAGAATGCACTCAAAGCTTGGGAGAAGCAAGGGAATACCATGCTGGATACACTTGAAAAAGATCCCACAGTCTATTTCGACTCGATCAGTGAATGACTCTGGAATATGCCCTTAGCCACCAGTTTTCTGGTGGCTTATTTTGTGGAACTTGGGCATGATAAGTTCAGAGCGGTGTATCATAAATTTGCGAAAAGGAGAAGAGGGCATCATGAATTGGATATACTTCGCGAAACTGTTCAGGACCAGATTTCAAGCAGGTTGTTTGGCTAAAAGATTGGAGCAAGATGGCTGGATTTACGGTTATCATGACCCAAGTTTTGTGGAAATTTATCGATCCCGTAAGGGAAGGTACGGGGTTAGATTTCTGCCTTGAGAAATTTTATAAATTCTTCCTTGACGTAGACCCGATTTGTACTGTATATTATTTATTGTCGCTGTTTGAATATTTTTTCTGACGCGGGGTGGAGCAGCCCGGTAGCTCGTCGGGCTCATAACCCGAAGGCCGCAGGTTCAAATCCTGCCCCCGCAACCAATTTATTTACAACAGCAATTCTACATTCGGATATTTTTAGATCCGGGCCCTTAGCTCAGTTGGTTAGAGCGGTCGGCTCATAACCGATTGGTCGGGGGTTCGAGTCCCTCAGGGCCCACTTATCAAAAACCCTTACTTTGTAAGGGTTTTTTGCTGTCTATAGGCTTAGCAATACTGAGAAAATAGAGTGGATAAAGGCCAGAATTATGAGCTTGCTAACGGATTTGCTAACGGAAATTATTTTTCTGCAGTTTCGAGCTGTTTTTCAGCGTATTTATTCAGTTCTGCTTCATTTTTGTCAACGGCCTCTTCCTGCATGGTTGGGAGTAGGTGTGAGTATCGTTCGTTGAACATCGCTAGAGTCATACCCAGCCGTTGAGCTACCTTGGATATATATAGCCTCCACCAGCTAGTAACATACTAAGTCATTATCCTCATATGAGTCTCCATATTCTTTTTTATATTCCTCGATTTGCTTGTAGCGTTCCTTAGGGTCATCAATAATATTCTGAAAGAGTTTTACCCGTCGGATGACTATACCATCGCGCCCTATGCGGCGTTTTTATTTTGGCCTTAGACACAGTTAGTTGGTTTAAGTAAAGTCTCGTTTGGCGGCGCTCCAAATTTTAAATTGATAGAAAATAGATTATTATGAAGGCTGTAGGACTTATACTATGCAATTAGGTTTGAAATTAATTAAAC
>NZ_CDRJTB010000053.1:0-49176 GCF_976954365.1 Paenibacillus sp. Marseille-Q9583 | reverse complement strand
ATTCATGTGATTAAAAGTAACGCAGACAACAAAAAAACGGCTCTAGGCCGCCTTTTTTTGGTAAAAAATATTTTGTATGTCACCTTAAATTTATTTTCTTTTTATCATTAAAATGGAAAATTTCTTAGTTTCTGGTGGACTATTGTTCTCGTCGGAGTCTTTGATTGTGACGGATCTTAATTTCATTACCTTGCTCGGTCGCTTGATAAAAAACACGCTGAGAAATTTCCTTAGGCAGATACTCCTGTTTCACATAATGCCCCGGAAAATTGTGCGGATATTGATATCCTTCATGCCCTAGTGCAGCAGCACCTTTATAGTGTGTATCACGTAAATGTAGCGGTACCTCGGCGGATTTAATCTCATCCATACTCGCCATTGCATTTGAAATAGCCGTATAGACGGCATTAGACTTTGGACTCTCCACTGCGAAAAGAATGGCTTGCGCAATGTTTAGCTTCGCTTCTGGCCAACCGTTATTTCTATAGGCTTCAAGCGCACTTACCGCTTGGACCATAGCCTGGGGATTAGCTAAGCCAATATCTTCACTGCTCGCTGCTATCAGGCGACGAATAAAAGTCATCGGGTCCATGCCCAATTTCTCTACCGCATATAGAAACCAGAACAAGGCGGCATCACTAGAACCTCGAATGCTTTTGTGAAAAGCAGATAGAACATCATACTGCGTCGATTCATCTGCCTTCACAATGGGGCGCCGAATCGACTCCTCCGCCACCTCCAGCGTGATATGCACACTCCCGTCTACCTCCGGAGCAGTAGTTAATGCTGCTAGTTCCAGAGCATTTAAAGCTCGCCGGATATCTCCATTAGCCATGGTAGCAATATGCAGCAATGCTTCTTCATCGACCTGAAGCTCCATGAATCCAAGCCCTCTATCCTTGTCTGCTAAAGCTCTGCGCATCGCGACCAGACTGTGCTCACTCGTTAGCGCCTCTAGCTGAAACAGGGTAGAACGGCTCATAAGCGCTCCGTTTACGTAATGGAACGGGTTCTCCGTAGTTGCGCCAATAAATGTAATGGTACCTTTTTCTACTGCTGGCAATAGCGCGTCCTGACGTGAACTGTTAAACCGATGTACCTCGTCCAGAAAAAGAATCGTCTTAGAACCGTAAAGTGTTTTATTATTTTGAGCTCGTTCAATGACCTCCCGCACATCCTTCACAGAAGCCTCCACCGCATTCAAGCGTACGAATTCACCTTGTGTGTGATGAGAAATGATATGAGCTAATGTTGTTTTGCCACATCCAGGAGGTCCATAGAGCAAAATTGAAGAGACCTGGTCTGCCTCGATCGCTCTTCGCAACAGCTTTCCCCGGCCTATGATATGTTCTTGACCAATATATTCATCCAGATTCTCCGGTCTCATTCGGTCCGCAAGCAACCGTCCGCTCCGGTTGTCCTCTCCCATAGAAAATAAATCCATAACTCCACTTCCTTGCTATATTCTAATAAAAGCCAATGTACATCTCCCATTATCATACCATAGACTTATTTTTCACAAAAAAAATAAAAAGAGCATGATCTCGTCTTAGAAAGGCGGGAGCCATGCTCTTTTTTCAAAATATACGAAAGTATAGGTTTCACGCTATACTTTATCCTTATTATTTCTCGAATAAACGCTTACCGTCCTTATAGGGACGCCAAAGACGTTTATGCTTGAATTGTACGCTAGCAATTTATTGCCAGCCGCATTTTTGATATGATTTTTCGAATGCTCTCTTCCGACAGATGATACTTCTTCTGAAGCTCTGCTACGGAATCGCCTTTTCGATGACAACTGAAAATTTCCTCATTGCGGTTTGCTATCTCTTTCCTCGAACCGCTGTTCTCGCCCCATCTAACCCGCTCTTCCGTTTTCTTCGGGATGTAGAGCAGTTCACCTTGGATGTATCCCTGAAGCTCTTTGAGCAAGCCAGGGGGGAGCACATCCTTCCCATTTACATAACTCAACTTGCATTTCCTCCTTCAACAGGTGTGTTCCTATGCGTCCGTCAACTACTGATAAAGTAATTTCCACGTCACCTGCCTCCTTTCTTCTCCTCATATTTGGAAAAATCCGTAATTTCATTATATAAAAACCTTTTGGTAGCGTCTACATTCGAATTCATTTTTCATTGTTCTTATGGATTTGTGTGGTACTGTCTATGTTAGTAATAAGGAGGCCTTACGGCCTCCTCGCTTTAAGCAGATTTCCGTCTTAGACGGAAACCACCTCGTATACTGAAATCATTTCAATCAGCCTCCTTCCAGAGTGTTCTTGCCCGGCCGGACACTTATTATTAAGCCATACCTATAGGTTAGTTACAAGACCAAGAACAGTTATAACCATTCTCCACCAGTCTTAATTGCCCTCAAAATCGCTTCCAGCCGCCGTTTGCACATAGGAAGGAACTTCCCCATTATGGAGCAGCCACAGCTCGTGAAGAGCACGTGTACAGCCTACATACATCAGCTTCGCATCCCATGCCGTTGCCCCGTAATGGTCTTTATCGGCATCTGCTAAAATGACCGAATCAAATTCCAAACCTTTAGATAAATACACAGGTAGTACCGATAATCCACCCTGATATTGCGTCATGCTACCGTCGATCAGATGAATATCTTCAAAATGCTGCTCCAGTTCAGCGTACAGCTCTGTAGCTTCACGCAGACTACGTGTTAGCACTGCCACTGTACGATATTCCCTTCCAGACAGGGACTTCAGTGCCGATTGTATAGTGCTCAAACGAGCATTTCCTTCAGCTTCCCATTCTCCGACTATTTCTCCGTAGGCGATCATCCTAACAGGGTCACCACTACGAAAGACAGGAACAGCCAACAACGAACTTTCTACTCCCGAGGATAGAATTCCATTAGCGAAGTCTATAATTTCCATGGTTGATCGATAGCTGCGTGTCAGCGCATGGTAAGCCGTGTTCTCAGGTGCAAATAAGGTCTGCATCTCTTCCCATGCGTGTACGCCTTTATAAGCGTGTATACCCTGCGACAGATCGCCTAGAACGGTAAAGGAATGTCCACGCACGTATAAATCCAGCACAGCAATTTGGAAGGGGGAGAAATCCTGGGCTTCATCGATCACCACATGATCAAAACGAGCGCCGCCTTCGTTCCCATTCAAAAGATAATAAATATACAACAGCGGTGGTAAATCCTCTTCACGTATAATCCCTTTTTTCAGCTCTTTTGCCGTTTCCTTCAGCACAGCTGCTGGAATATTCTCAGGTGGATCCACCGGCCAATCTTCCGGGACTTTAGCCGCACGAAAGATTTGCTTGTAGATCGTCAGCGGATCATACTTAGGCCATTTTGCACTGTATGCTTTTTCTCGCGCAGCACCTTTTTTCTTGCGATCCTTCATAGCTGCAGCTGACGGACTCTTCTTCAGCTCCATCTCAATCCAGCGATGTATCCTTGCCATTACACGTTCCTTACGCTTCGCTGGCGGATAAGGAGCGTACTCCTCATTATGCCAGCGCAAGATCATGGAGCGGCGCAGCACAGCGCCTTCCCATGGGATAAAATCACCCTCAGGTACCGAGCTGCTTTCCAATAGCTTGATGCTGGACTCTATTATTCCCATCAACACCGTAGAACCCTTGAAGCGTCCTGGTGTCTCTTCTGTAATCACAGGCATGCCGCCCGGAGTTTCGAACCAACGGTTCATCGTCTCCGTAGCATCTTGCTCTGGAAGCTCCAGACCTAGTACATTTGCAGCCCAATCCGGGAAAGTGCTCTGGGCAATATTTCCTACACCGAGTTCAGGCAGTACATCCGAAATATAATCCAGAAACATTCGGTTCGGTGCAAAAATAATCATTTTTTCTGCAGAGACCTGATCTTTGTATTGATACAGCAGAAAGGCTAACCGGTGTAGTGCAACTGTAGTTTTACCACTTCCCGCTACGCCCTGAATGATCAATGCTGTATTTTTGGCGGCACGGATAATCTTGTCCTGTTCCTCCTGAATGGTCGATACGATATCACGGAGACGATTATCTTTGTTCTCACCCAGGCGATAGACGAGAAACTCATCTGACACCACAGGTGCGTCACTCTCCCGGTTATACGTATCTGCGACCCGCTCCAGAATCTGCTTCCGGATTACCACGTTGCGCTTGAGGAATACCAGTCCTTCTATCAGTCCCTCAGGAGCTTCATAGGAGGCAGGCTCCGTACCACCGGTAAACGAATAGAACAGGCTTGCTACCGGTGCGCGCCAGTCGATGACTAGCGGACGGTCGCTTACCTGCTCGCGGTCTACGCCGATTTTGCCTATATAGAGTGCCTTCCGCTGCTTCTCATCATTGCCCTGAAAATCAAGCCGTCCGAAATAAGGCTCCTGCCGAAGCTTGGCAAGATCTTTGCGCTTCTGATCACGGTTCGCTTCTAACACCTGTTCCGTATAATCATGTCCCGTGTACACCGGAGTCTGGTTAAGTTTCTCCAGTAAGGTGTCAATCTCAGTAAGCGCTTGATTCAGCCTGTCTTCTTCCTCTTGATAGGCACTTTGAAAGTTGTCTTCCAATTTCAGTTACCTCCTAAAAGTTTATCGAGCTTAAATTTTCATTCTCCTCATTCCCTCTTCTCACGCAAAAAGGATACCCATTGTAGCATAATCAGCACTAAAATACCAAATCTTTCAAGCGAACATACGACTACAGCACAGCTTGCAAAATAAAGTTAGCTACAAATAAGCCCGCAATCCCATACAGCGCAGGAGGTACTTCCTTGCCCTTGCCCACCGCAAGCTTCACGATCGGATAAGTAATAAATCCAAAAGCCATACCATCTACGATGCTATAGGTGAATGGAATCATGACCATGATTAGGAAAGAAGGAAAGAGCTCTGTTAAATCTCCCAAGTCCATTTCACGCACATTCTGTACCATAAGCCCACCGATTACAATCAAGATCGGAGCGATAGCACTGTCTGGAATGTAGGAGAGCAGAGGGAGGAACAGGAATGTCGCCCCGAACAGCAGCCCTGCCACGAGTGAGGTCAGTCCCGAACGTCCGCCTGCAGCAATACCTGCATTAGATTCGGCAGCGGCTACTACAGGACTGCTTCCGAAGAGACCTGCAGCGATATTGGCAATAGAGAGTGCTCGTAAGCTACTCTTGAAGCGCTCAGGACGCCCTGCCATCATAGTCTGTGAGGCGACTAGCCCAATATTTTCAAATACAACAATTAAGAGCAGTAAGAAAACAGCAATCCAGAACACAAGGCTCACAATGCCGCTCCAGTCCATTCCCAGAAATAAGCTTTCATAACCCGTAAATACATGACCTGATGCCTGCTTCTCAGGCGCGTGTGCCGCTCCCAGCAAGTAGGCTAGACCTGTACCAACAAGCATACTGATTAGCAAACCACCATTGGTCCCGCGGATAAACAGTACTAAAGCGAGTAATAAAGTTACACAAGAAGTGATAACTGCTGGATCACTAAAATGTCCTATAGCAACAAATGTGGTCTGATGCGCAATCACAATCCCGCTTTTTTGCAGTCCTATAAAGGTCAGAAAAAGTCCTATCCCGACTGTAATGGCATGCTGTAGGTTTTGAGGAATCGCCTCACTCAGAATACGATAGAGCGATGTGAAGGCCACGATAGCGAATAACACACCGGTTATTACGACTACAGTAAGCGCCTCTCTCCAACCTAAATTCATAGAATGTACAAGTGTGTATGTGAAAAATGCGTTTATCCCCATCCCTGGTACCACGATGATCGGTGTCTTCCCACCGAAAGCCATCAGTAGACAGCCTGTAATGGCAGTCAATAGTGTAGCCACCATTGCTGGTCTAAGCGGCATACCCGCGTCATGAAGAATGGTCGCATTCACCATCACAATGTATACTGAAGCAAAATACGAGAGGATCCCTGCAGCCCACTCCCGTTTCCAGTCATTCTCTGGTGCAAGTCCTACACTATTTCGCCAAAAATTTGATTTCATGTACAAAAACCTCCACTGATATTAAGTTCCGCAGGCGGATATTACCCGGATAATAAGGCTTATAATCAACGGTTCATCCCGGTTCAACTATTATGCCTATTTGTGGTCTGCATCTTGCAGACCCGCCTGTTAACCACAACAAAAGGGCGTACGCAACTGGATTTCAGCTGGTCGCCCTTTTGGTCCATTTTATTACTACTACCACTATAATTGAAACAGCTTCAGCTCAGCGATTCACTTACACGCTGACGCCTCCAGCCTCAAGCAAATCACGCACGGCAACACTGACCATGATCAGGCCTGCTACCGGTGGAACGAAGGCGTTACTAGCTGGTGGTTGTTTCGCTTTACGTCGATCCGGCGCATTCTCCGGAACGATCTTATCCGTAACATCCTGACGTGGCTTCATTGGCGGCTCCGTAGAGAAAACCACCTTCACGCCTTTCTTAATCCCTTCCTTACGCAGCTTCTGACGAATGACACGCGCAATAGGGTCATAAGTTGTCTTGGAAATGTCCGCTACCTGGAATCTTGTAGGATCCATTTTGTTGGCAGCGCCCATGCTTGAGATCATTGGAATTCCACGGGACAGACATTCTTTGATTATGTGAACCTTATAAATAATCGTATCCGAAGCATCAAGTACATAATCAGGTTTTAATTTGAACAATTCCTCATAGGTTTCTTCCGTATAGAACATGTTGAGCGCAATCGCTTCGCATTCCGGATTGATCAGCTTCACACGGTCTACCATCAGTTCAGCCTTCTTCTGCCCAACCGTAGTTGTGAGTGCATGAATCTGGCGGTTTACATTGGTGATGTCTACAGTGTCCTTATCTATCAGAATCAGTCTGCCGATGCCGGTACGCGCCAAAGCCTCAACTGCTATACCGCCAACACCGCCGATGCCAAGCACCGCTACCGTGCTGTTCTTCATTATTTCCAGACCTTCCGGTCCGATCGCCAGTTCCGTGCGTGAGAACTGATGTAGCATGAGGTTCAGCCTCCTTCAAAAGCTTTGGCGAAGCAGAAATCTGCCTCGCCCGCTTTGATTAGTTAATTATTCTTTTTCTTTCTTCGGTTTAAGCGCCAGCTTAATGTGCAGCTGCTCCAATTGTGAACCATCTACTGGCGAAGGTGCGTCCATAAGTAGGTCTGTTGCACTTGCCGTTTTCGGGAATGCGATGGTTTCACGCAGATTTGTACGACCGGACAGTAGCATAACTAGACGATCTAAACCAAAAGCGATACCACCGTGTGGAGGTGTACCATATTCGAACGCATCCATCAGGTAGCCGAACTTCTCATAAGCAACCTCTTTCGTAAATCCAAGGGCTTCGAACATTTTCTCCTGTACTTCGCGTTTGTAAATCCGCATGGAGCCTCCGCCTACTTCATAACCGTTCAGAACGATGTCATAAGCTTGTGCACGGATCGCACCTGGATCAGTGTCAAATAGATGCAGATCCTCTTCACGTGGACGAGTGAACGGATGGTGTTCTGCTACATAACGCTTCTGATCTTCGTCATATCCAAGGAGCGGGAAGTCTGTAACCCAAGCGAACTTGAACACATTATCGTCAATCAGACCGAGCTGACGTCCAATTTTAACACGAAGGGCGCCTAGAACGTCTGCTACAACCTTTTTATTATCAGCGGAGAAGAGGAGAAGGTCGCCTTCTTCAGCGCCTGTACGTTCCTTCACAGCCGCAATTTCTTCTTCGGAGAAGAATTTCACAATCGGCCCTTTGAATTCGCCGTCTTTCACTTGAATCCATGCCAAGCCTTTCGCGCCATAGCGAGCAGCATAAGGTCCAAGGTCATCGATTTCTTTACGAGTCCAAGTGCCACAGCCTTTAGCATTTAGACATTTCACTTCGCCGCCTTTTTCGATTACAGAAGCGAATACCTTAACACCGCTAGTAGCAACAATATCGTTCATTTCTACAAGCTCTAATCCAAAACGCAGATCAGGTTTGTCAGAACCGTATTTGCCCATAGCATCAGCATAGGTCAACCGTTGGAACGGAAGCTCAATATCTGCTCCTACAGTTTCCTTGAACAGACGCTGCATCAACTTCTCCATCATACCAAGCAATTCATCTTGTGACAGGAATGAAGTCTCAATGTCGACTTGAGTGAATTCAGGCTGACGGTCAGCACGCAAATCTTCATCACGGAAACAACGAGCAATTTGGTAATAGCGCTCAACGCCGCCGACCATCAACAATTGCTTGTAGATTTGTGGAGATTGCGGCAATGCGAAGAATTCGCCTTCATGCACACGGCTTGGTACCAGATAATCACGCGCGCCTTCCGGTGAGCTCTTAGTTAGGATCGGTGTTTCTACGTCGATGAATCCTTCACTGTCAAGGAAATCACGGAAAATCTTAGAAGCTTTCGAGCGAAGCAGCAAAGTTCTTTGCATCTCTGGACGACGAAGGTCCAAATAACGATATTTGAGACGCAGAGACTCGTCTACTTCCACACCATCTTCGATGAAGAACGGAGGTGTCTTAGCTGCGTTCAGCACTTCGATATCCGTAATTTGCACTTCAATTTCACCTGTTGGCAGATTGCGGTTAACGGTTTCCTCATCACGCTTAACAACTTTACCTTTAACAGCCAGAACGTATTCACTACGAACCTTATCAGCAATTTGTAAGGCTTCGCCAGAGTAGTCTGGGTTAAATACAACTTGCACAATACCGCTTCTGTCACGCAGATCAATAAATAGTACGCCCCCGAGGTCGCGGCGGGTCTGCACCCATCCGTTCAAGGTTACCGTCTGTCCAATATGTTCTGGTGTTAATTGTCCACACTGATGACTTCTTTGCATAATTTATCATTCCCCTTCATGGTTAAAAATACATTTTTAATCTTTCTCTATACAGTCACCATAAGACGTTAGTCAGACGGTCTAAACTAGTGCCTGACCCAGCTCATCCAGCTTCACGGTGCGCTGCTCCCCTGTGTTCATCGACTTCACGGTAATCACACCATTCTTCAGCTCATCTTCGCCAAGAATCGCAGTATAACGTGCCGACATACGGTCTGCCGATTTCATCTGTGCCTTCATTTTCCGGCCTAGGTAGTCACGTTCTGCTGAGTACCCTTGGCTACGCAGAATATATAGCTGCTTAGAGATTTCGGTATCAGCTTCTTCACCGAGAGCTACAAAGTACACATCCAGTGGCTTCGCCGTCTCCAGCTCTACCTTCTGATCCTCCAAAATGAGGAGAATTCGTTCAAGTCCAATCCCAAAACCAATACCCGGTTGATCCGGTCCACCAATTTCTTCAACCAAACCGTTGTACCGGCCTCCGCCGCCCACGGTATCAATCGAACCAATACCTGCTGCTTTATATTCAAACGCTGTATGCGTGTAATAATCCAGTCCTCTTACAAGGCGAGGGTTAATGGTAAATTCCACACCCATGATATCAAGGTGCATCTTCACCTTCTCAAAATGAGCGGTGCACTCTTCGTCCAGACTATCCAAAATGGAAGGCGCATCTGTAAATTTATCTTGGTCTACCTTACAATCCAGCACGCGAAGCGGATTACGCTCAATACGACGCTGACAGTCACTGCAAAGGGTATCCTTCATTGGTCTTAAGAAACCCAATAGTTTCTCCCGATAAGCTGCACGGCTAGGTGCGTTACCGACAGAATTGATTTCCACTCTTACATCCTTAAGGCCAAGATCCTTATAGAATTGATAGCCTAAGGAGACTACTTCCGCATCAATAGCCGGATCTACAGCTCCAAAAGCCTCAATACCAAACTGATGGAATTGACGATATCTACCTGCCTGTGGACGCTCATAACGGAACATAGGTCCGATATAATACAGCTTACTTACATCAGGTTCACCGTAAAGCTTGTTCTGAACATAAGCTCTAACGACACCAGCCGTTCCTTCTGGACGCAGCGCCAGATCACGATCGCCTTTATCCTTGAACGTGTACATCTCGCCTTCTACAATATCCGTTGTTTCGCCTACTCCACGCTCGAATAACCCCGTATGCTCGAACATCGGTGTACGGATTTCACGGTAATTGAAACGACGGCATAAATCTCTAGCCTTCCCCTCAATATACTGCCATTTCTCCACAGCTCCCGGAAGCACATCCTGCGTTCCTGTAGGTTTCTCGAATCTTTCTTTAGCCACAGTCTATCCCTCCTAAAAAATACCCCTCTAAATCTGCTCTCTTCATCACTTCATCATGCTAAACAAAACAAAAAATCCCCCGCCCTGTTTATAAAAAACAGGGACGAGGGATTATCATAACCAATAATACACCCGTGGTACCACCCACATTCCGGATCAGAACCATTCTGAATCCGCTCAAAGCGGTTAACGCCCGCCTACGCATAACGGCTACTGATAGCGGCAATATGCATTGCCCACTTTCGCCGTACGTTCTCGGGGAGGTCATTCATTCGCTCATCAACAGAATCCTTGCAGCCAAGCAGAAACGATAGATCATCCATTGTACTGGATATCATCTGAATCTACAGGGGATTCCTCTCTGGCGTTGTGGGTCCTCGAATTACTTGTTCCCGTCATCAAAACCATATGATAAAATCGTATATTTTTAAATTCTACTGAACTACTGCGCTAAAGTCAAGGCAGGAAATGCGAAGCTGAATAAAAAATTCGACAACTTTCAACTTTTGACCTTTAACTTCAACTGTTACAAAAAAAATGACCTGCAGCCGAATGCTGCAGGTCCATCATCATATATTATTAAAAAGGGGGTCATGCCTTTATTATAAACACGCTATATTAAGGAAACATGTATGTAATATTACGATTATATTACATTCATGAAAGCGGTTTATTTTAATAGATTGCTGTTAATCGAATTGCTCCACAAATGCCCCTTTGCCCCGAAGGGTTTCCACAACCTCATTATAATTCTCTTCTGCGACACTTAGGTCCATCACATAACGAAGTTCACTTAAATCCCCATCTTCGAGCTCACCATCTGCTACACCCGCACTAACCTGGTCTTCATCCACGCTATAATGGGTCTCAGGCTCATCACGCGTTTCGGAGGCGGCAACACCAGGGGCCAACATAGCTCCAGCTGCCGGAGTGCTACCCGTTCCAAGCGTCCCTACTGTACCTGCGGCTAACGTCGTATTACTAAACGGGGCTATCGGAAATAGAATTCTACGATCTTCCCCAATAGGGTCCGTGAGTGGCCATACCTCCAAGCCATCCACCTTGTAACTAATCAATGCTATTTTAGCACCTTCTGCTTCATTTTCCGTTCTAAAATATGCTTGGATTTTTCTGGTCATTACCATTACCTCCTTTAGATTATAAGACTCAGTGTTATAAATTGCTATTACAGGACCTTCAATATTGCACGAACGAAAGCAGGCTCATCTTTCGGGGTACGCGAAGTAATGTAATTACGATCAACTACCACTTCTTCATCTTTAAACTCCGCACCAGCGTTCACAACATCATCTTTCAACGGAGGATAACAGGTGATGGTACGTCCTTTAAGCAAGTCTGCACTGATCAGAATTTGGGGTCCGTGGCAAATAGAAGCGATAGGCTTACCAGCATCATTTGCTTCTTTCACAAACTTCAAAATATCTGCATTTTGCCGTAAATTTTCTGGGGAAGAACCTCCAGGAATTACTATCGCGTCATAATTACCTGCTTGAACGTCAGCTATAGCTTTATCGGCTGCGTAGGAGACTTCCTTCTTTTTGCCTAGTAAGGTCTCACCCTTCTTTAAACCAATAATGTCAGCTTGATGTCCTGCCTTTATAACTTCATCGTAAGGGACCTTCATCTCAGAATCTTCAAAATCATTAGCTAGTAAAAATGCAACATTACTCATGTGATAAGTTCTCCTCTCTGCTTGTGCAAATGAATAGGTACTTATTGATCTTTCTTGTCGTCTATTACCCTTATCACAATGATTTCTAACCTCTAATCAGAAAATATCTCCGGTTAACCGCATCAAAAAGCCGCCTCCACCACCCATTTTAGGTACGCGGTAAGAGATTACGGCTTCTTCCTTTGATCACTTGAGATTCAATTTCATCTTCCGTCTTTTTGGCTAATGCATAGGCTTCTACAGGACTCCCTGTCGCTAGTGCCGGGATACTTCTCCATACCCATGCCTTCTGTGAATGTCTCATTGCTAAGCTCCTTGCATCGTGCGGGATAACTGTCTACCTTTAGTTTATCCAGCTCCAAGAGGCTCTATCCGCACAAGATTCTACTTACAACACAACAGAAACAAGCAGACTTCTACGCGCAGGATACTTGTACCCATCAGAAGAAGGAGGCTGACTGGAATTTCGGAATTTCCGTTTGAGCTGGTGATTGCTTTCAAACCCCCAATGGGTTCGCTTTTGCTGAGCGCAATATGTAGAATAGGCGTATCACAACAACAATAGCGAGGTGGAAAGGATTAACAGCATGGATAAAAGAGTGCTTGTCGTAGACGATGAATGCTCTATCGTGATAGCGATCGCCTATGCACTGCGGCGGGAAGGCTTTCAGGTCGAAACGGCCGCTGACGGCGAAGCCGCGCTTAAGCTGGTCGAATCGTTCCAGCCGCAAGTGTTCGTACTGGACGTTATGATGCCAGGGCTGTCTGGTTATGATGTGTGCCGTCGGCTGGAGAACCGGAGAGGGATTGGCATCCTATTGCTCACGGTCAAGAACGACATTGTAGACAAAGTACTAGGCCTAGAGCTGGGTGCAGATGATTATATGACCAAGCCGTTCGATATTCGAGAGCTCGTCGCCCGAGTTAGAGCGCTTCACCGTCGAGTCGAGAAAAGTGCGGAACACGCTCCCTCCGACAGTCCAATTATGATTGGTACGGTGACAGTGAACCCGTCACATCGTGACGTACAGGTGGCCGGTGAGAAGGTGGGGCTGACGCCCAAAGAATTCGAGCTGCTACACCTGCTCATCCTCCATTCGGAACGGGTATACACTCGTGAGGAACTACTAGATCTTGTCTGGGGGCTCGACTATGACGGGGGCACGCGCACGGTCGACATTCATATACAGCGAATCCGCAGTAAGCTGGGCGACGAAGGTCAACGTCTGCTCCAGACCGTATACGGAGTAGGTTACAAGGCCACCCGGGAGTCCGTATGAAGGTGAGCTTACGCTGGAAGTTCTCCCTGCTGCTCGCCGGCCTGCTGTTGTTCACGGTGAGCGTACTTAGTGTGCTAGTACTACGCAGTATCCGTCACAACCAACGCATTGGACTAGAACGTGAAATGGCGGAGATGACGAACCGCGCCGAATTGACGGTGAAGATGAGCTACTTGTCCGGGGAACAGGTCAGCTTGAAGGCATTCATGAAGTATCGTGGCATGGATCTCTCCAATCGATTGGGGCAATCCAACGGACTGCACGTTCTACTGTACGATGAGACCGGTGTCGAGATCGGGAATTCGCTGCCTCTCGTTCCTTCCCCCACTATGCCGGATGCGCTGCAGTATGCACTCCAGGGCAAGGTTGCTTATTCGGACGTCCAGGACGTGCTATATTATTTCACCCCCATCATGTTCGAGGAACAACTGATCGCTGTAGCCGAATTCCAGAGACCCGTGGGCGAACTGCACGCTTTTTACCGGCAGACAAGAACAATGTTCCTCCTATCCGGCTCAACCGTTCTGCTCGCCAGCTTCCTGCTCGGCTTCCTCTATGTCTACCGACAATCCAAAGCTATAACTCTGCTCAAGCAGACAGCGAATAACATCGAAGCAGGAGCATATATTGATCATGCACCGCTAGTCCGTAAGGATGAACTTGGCGAATTAAGCGAGGGTATTTATAGCATGAGCCGTGAGATCGAATCGAGTATGAAGAAGCTAGAAACGGAGAAAGCGAAGCTATCGCTTGTCGTAGACAAGCTGCAAGTATTGGAACAGCAACAGAAGCAATTCATTAACAATATTAGTCATGAACTTAAGACCCCTCTCACTTCTATCACTGCATATGCCGATCTACTGGAACTGTACCCAGATGATCCTTTACTGTTTCAGCAAGCGATGGAAAGCATTCGCAAGGAATCGTCTAGACTGCACAAGCTAGTGGAAAACGCGCTGCGCCTTGCCTCACTGGAGAAGTACGAATTCGAATATCAGGCTGAAGCCGTGTCACTTGATATCGTGCTGGACGAGCTCGTCTCTCTTATGAAAGGCAAGGCTGACAAATTCGGACTAACCTTTCAGCTTCAAACAGTACCTGCCACCATATGGGCGGAACGCGAGAGTTTAATACACATCTTCGTTAATTTACTGGACAACGCGATCAAATACAACCTCCCCGGTGGAAGCGTCAATATTCGTTTGTATACCGAACAGAATCACGCAAAGATAGAAATTATTGATACGGGAATTGGCATTCCTTTCGAATCCCAGGAGCGAATCTTTGAACCCTTCTACACCGCGAACAAGGCGCGTTCAAAAGAAACGAAAGGAAGCGGCTTGGGACTTGCTCTCGTTCAGCAATGGGTGGAGAAGCAAAGAGGAATCATACAATTGAAACGGTCAGACTCCACTGGGAGCGTGTTTGAAGTACAGTTTCCCCTCTATCATCATGATTCTGTATAAGTCCCAATTTCTCTCTTCTCCAAGTCTCGAACCGTTTACAACTTGGAAACAATTCGAAATACTGTGGAGACATCCTGTTGGTACACTCTTATCAGATTTATAACACAGCTTAGAAGGAGATACATCATTCATGAAGATGAAACAAGTTGGGATCGTATTACTAGCGGTTGGGATCGCAGGCTGCAGCAGCACAACACAGAATAACGGCGGTGGAGCAACTAATAGCCCACCAGTTACCGTCATCGACAAGAACAAGCCAGAGAAGAATGATTCGCAAACCGATAAACCAATCACCATGGATCAACTCGAGCGACTTGACGGCCTGTATGCCCAAGATTGGCTGAACGAGAACGAATTGTTAATTACCCAGACGAACCCGGACGCGAAGAAGATTGATTCCGACTCTGGTCCAATGAATCCTGCCCAGCTGTACATTTACAATTTGAAAACGAAGCAGGTCAAGGCGCTGAAACCGAGCGAAGACCGCGTGCATGAGAGTCCGATTGTCTCGCCGGACGGCCAATATGTCTTTTTCCATGAAAACACCTCGTTCATGATGGACGGTGGCCGCGGTGTCCTTGTGCATGTGCCAACTGGAACTAGCCGAATAATCACGGATAAGGATAAGGGCGGACAGGAATGGGGCCAGTGGACAGACTCCAGCCATCTGATCGTCGGCAACGGTAAAGGTGCTATTCTGGAGGTTGGGACAGTTAGTAAAGACGAGGTATTGCTTAGCAAAGATAAAAACGTCATGTTCGATTATGCAGCGAAGACCGGGAATACGCTCTTCTACGTCAACCCTAATCCTGATAACACACTGTCGGCCTACAATCTGGAGACGAAGAAAGAGACGATCGTGGACAAATCCGTCTGGAGAATGTCGCTGTCCCCTGACGGCAATCAGTTAGCCATGCTGAAGAGTACGGGGGATACGGAACGCACGCTGTTCCTCATGAACTCGAACGACACCTCGAAGCGGACTAAGCTCGCCGTGACGACTCAGATGTACGCCTTCGATTGGTCACCAGATAGCTCGTACTTGGCGTTCGCCGTGTATAACAAGGACAGGGACGGGATGAACGGTGTCTACGTTGCGAATGCGAAGACAGGCAAGATCGAGCAACTCGGCGATTTCCAGGATGTTGCAACCGTCGCCTGGAGCCCTTCCGGCAAGCAACTAATGGTCTCGACGAGCACATTTGTGGATAATAAGCCCAAACTCACGACTTATCGGCTAGTGTTGAAGTGATTAACAAGATTAATAAGTTGATTACACCAACGGAGAACGAATATTACAATAACAAAAAAGCGTCCAACATATTAGTCACGACTAATATGTTGGACGCTTTTTAAATTTGAATTTTTTTGATGTTAAGGTCTTGATAAATAGGAAGCAATCTTCGACATTTTTTTCATCAACTGCGGCTATCTAAAATGAGAGTAACCGGGCCCCAATTGGTCAGCGACACATCCATCATCGCTCCAAAAACCCCCGTCTCCACTTGAAGGCCTCCAGCTCTAAGCTCTTGGTTAAAGTAATCATAAAGTCGCTCGGCCTCCGCAGGAGCTGCTGCTCCCATGAAATTCGGCCGTCTCCCCTTACGACAATCCCCGTATAAAGTAAACTGGGATACTGAAAGAATCGCTCCCTCAGTCTCTGTGACACTGTAGTTCATTTTACCAGCATCATCTTCAAAAATTCGTAGTCCTGCTATTTTATCCGCCAAATATTTGGCATCCTTTTCTGTATCCTCATGCGTAACACCAACTAGCAGCATTAAGCCTTTGCCAATTTCTCCGGTCACTGCCTTATCCACGGTTACTTTGGCGTCCTTACAACGCTGTACTACAACTCTCATCGTACTACTCCGCTCCTTGCCCTATTGCATGATCCGGTTCACTGTATATACATCCTTGACTCGTTTCACTTTATCTACAACGGATTGCAGATGTTCCGTGTTACGAATGAGAATGGTCATATGAATCATTGCCATTTTATTCTTGTCAGAGCGCCCAGTGACCGCAGAAATGTTCGTTTTACTCTCGGAAACTGCCTGCAGCACTTCATTGAGCAGTCCATTACGATCATGACCTGTAATCTCAATATCCACACTGTAGTTTGCTTCCATCGTACCTTCCCATTCCACTTCAATCACCCTTGCTGCTTCTTCTCCGTCACCTTCACCCGGAATATTAGGACAATCCTGGCGATGTACAGATACACCCCGGCCCCGTGTAACATACCCTACAATGTCGTCACCCGGTACCGGATTACAACATCGTGCAAAACGGACAAGTAAATTTTCAATTCCCTTTACACTAATACCATTGGTCGGTTGATTACGTTTTTCGCCGGAAGACTTGATCTCCTTCATCTCTGAAGTAAGCTCTAAATGATTAGCAGCTTCTTCCTGCTCTTTGCGCAGCTTTTCCGTCAAACGGGAAGCAATCTGCGAAGCGGTAATTCCACCAAATCCAACAGCAGACAGCATATCCTCAACATCGTTAAAAGCAAATTTCTTCGCTGCTTCTAAAAGCTTATCATCAGAAATCCACTCAGAAACCTCGACATTCAGACGCTTCAGCTCACGTTCAATCGCTTCGCGACCTTTTTCGACATTTTCCTCACGTTTTTCTTTTTTGAACCATTGCTTAATTTTGCTTCGCGCATGTGAGGATTGAGCAATCTTGAGCCAGTCGCGGCTTGGTCCGTACGAATGCTTCGATGTCAGTATCTCTACAATATCGCCCGTCTTCAACTTGTGATCAAGCGGCACGATCCGCCCGTTCACCTTAGAACCAATCGTACGATTACCCACTTCCGTATGAATACGGAATGCGAAATCAAGTGGTACAGAACCCGCAGGAAGCTCAATAACCTCACCTTTAGGCGTAAACACGAACACAAGATCCGAGAAAAAGTCCATTTTGAGTGATTTTACGAACTCTTCGGCATCCTTGGCCTCATGCTGAAGCTCCAATATTTCGCGAAAAAAAGGCATCCGATTCTCAGGATTCACATTATTGCTGGTTCCTTCTTTGTATGCCCAGTGTGCTGCTATCCCGAATTCAGCCGTGCGATGCATTTCCCAAGTGCGAATTTGCACTTCGGTTGGCTCTCCCCCAGGACCTACCACTGTAGTATGCAAAGATTGATACATATTGGCTTTGGGCATAGCTATATAATCTTTAAATCGACCTGGCATTGGCTTCCAAAGGGTATGAATAATTCCGAGGGTTGCATAACAATCCTTGATATTATCCACAATGATACGGATAGCCAACAGGTCATAGATCTCATTAAACTGTTTGTTTTTCGTACTCATTTTGTTATAGACACTGTAGATATGCTTCGGACGACCTGAAAGATCACCTTCAATGCCCATTTCATCCAGCTTGGCACGAATACGGCCAATTACGCTGTCGATAAATTGCTCACGTTCAGCCCGCTTCTTATGCACTAGATTAGCAATGCGATAATACTGCTGCGGATTCAAGTAACGAAGCGCAATATCCTCCATCTCCCACTTAATCGCGGAAATCCCCAAACGATCAGCTACAGGACAGAAAATCTCCAGCGTTTCGTAAGAAATACGTCGCTGGCTCTCTTCAGATTGATACTTTAACGTACGCATATTATGCAGACGATCCGCTAGTTTGATAACGATGACCCGGATATCCTGCGCCATCGCAATAAACATCTTACGGTAATTCTCGTTCTGCTGCTCTTCCTTTGAGCGAAAACGGATGCGTTCCAGCTTAGTTAAGCCATCGACAAGCATCGCGCAGGTATCGCCAAATTTCGCGCGGATTTGTTCCAATGAGACCGTCGTATCTTCCACAACATCATGCAAAAGCGCCGCAACAATAGATATAACATCCATTTGCATATTGACGACAATATCTGCCACCGCCAGCGGATGCAGAATGTATGGCTCCCCCGACTTGCGGATCTGCCCGTGATGAGCCTGATCGGCAAATTCATAAGCTTCCCGGATGCGGAGAAGATCTTTATCTTTTATATAGGCGCCAGCCTTATCCATTAATCGCTCTATGCCCATTCTCGTCGTATCCGTTTCCTTTCTATAATAAAATGAACCCGCAATCATTCTGAAATCTGCAGGTTCCAATCATTTCGCAAGCAACTTACGCTCTTGTTCAAAGTTGTCTATAATTATGACGCTTACGAGGGATTACGTCAACACTTGCCATCTCATGGTATTCAAGAAGTAAAAGTTATGAAAATCGGACAAATTAATAACACTTGTGAAAATGTTGTTGTAAAAATGTCCAGTTCTATTTAATCTAGTAAAGGCGGATTTTCGCTGGACAACATCATATCCATTAAGAAAGAGGAGTGAACTCCATTGCAACGCGAAATTCAAGTTAATGAAAAACTTCCATGGGGCCCCGGTTTTCTATTAAGCCTACAGCATTTGTTCGCCATGTTTGGCAGTACAGTGCTAGTGCCTAACTTGTTCGGGGTTGACCCTGGCATGATTCTGCTGATGAACGGTATCGGCACACTGCTATACATTTGGATTTGCCGTGGTAAAATACCTGCCTACCTTGGCTCCAGCTTTGCATTTATCGCACCCGTATTATCAGTGCTTGCTGATCATAAAGATGATCATATGAAAGGGTACTCGCTTGCTTTGGGCGCTTTCATCATCACAGGTGTTATCTTTGTGCTCGTTGCTTTGATCATCCGTTATGCAGGAACAAAATGGATCGATGTTGTCTTCCCTCCAGCAGTAATGGGAGCTATCGTAGCAACGATCGGACTTGAACTTGTGCCTGTTGCCGCGCGAATGGCAGGACTTATTGCCCCTGATGGTGTTGCAGTTGCAGACTGGACTCCAGATGGAAAAGCAATCACACTTTCTATGGTGACACTGGGCGTAACCGTAATTGGAGCTGTACTCTTCCGCGGTTTCCCAAAAATCATTCACATCCTCATCGGTATCGTAACTGGTTATGGTTTAGCTTATATTATGAAAATGGTGGATACGGCTGCAATATCTAATGCGAATTTTTTAGCGCACCCTACCATTGTTACTCCATCCTTCGATTGGAATGTAATCCTGACTATCATCCCAGTATCGCTAGTAGTAATCGTTGAACATATTGGACACTTACTTGTAACCAGCAATATTGTTGGCAGAGATCTGGCTAAAGACCCTGGACTTGACCGCTCCCTGATGGGTAACGGGATATCTACAATTATCTCCGGTTTTATCGGTTCTACTCCAAATACAACCTACGGTGAGAATATCGGGGTTATGGCATTAACTAAAGTTTATTCTGTATATGTGATCGGTGGCGCAGCAGTGATTGCGATTCTGCTGTCGTTCTCCGGAACTTTCTCCTCCGTTATCGCTAACATCCCAACACCTGTAATGGGTGGTGTATCACTACTTTTGTTCGGTGTAATTGCAGCATCCGGTCTACGAATCTTCGTAGAGCAAAAAGTTGATTTTTCCAAAGCCACTAACATGATTATGGCTACGTTGGTGCTTGTTGTCGGAATTAGTGGTACAACCCTTACTATGGGTAGCGTAAAACTCAGTGGTATGGCTCTAGCTACGATTGTTGGTATCGTTCTTGCCCTATTCTTCAAACTCATTGAAGTTCTTGGACTGTCTAATGAAGGTGGAGAAAGCGATAAAGCTGCTCACTAATTTATTTATGAATTAATAACTCAAAAAGACTGCTCCAGATCCATTTTATGGATTGGGCAGTCTTTTTTTGTATCTCTTTTGACCAAAAAATGCAAAACAGCAACCCTCCGCTAGTAGTAACAGAGAATTGCTGTTGTTTGCACTTTTCCACATTATTCGATACATAAATTCCGATTTATTTCCCGGGAAAAGACAAGTTTATCGTATTAATCTTCGTAATCAACTAATGTCATAACTTCAATTCCAGAAAGCTTATTACGTCCAGCAAGCTCAACCAGTTCAATCAAAAATGCTGCGCCTACCACTTTACCACCAAGCTGCTCCACAAGGTTAACCGAAGTAGCTATAGTACCTCCTGTTGCTAACAAATCATCAGCGATCAATACATTTTGCCCAGGCTTAATGGCATCCGTGTGAACAGCAAGTGTGTCTTTACCATATTCAAGATCATATCCAACCTCGATAGTCTCATACGGCAGTTTACCACTCTTACGAATCGGCACAAAGCCTACGCCGAGTGCATAAGCAAGAGGTGCACCAACTACAAAACCACGTGCTTCCGGTCCAGCGATCACATCGATTTCTAAGTGGGATACAAGAGCTTTCAGGGCATCAATCGCCTGGCGATATGCATCACCGTCTTTTAACAAGGTGGTGATATCTTTAAAACTAATACCTTCTTTTGGGAAATCAGGAATCACGCGAATACTATCTTTAAAATCCAAATTTTTCATCTCCTAAAAGTTTTGTTAGCATATGCTACATTGTGTTCGGTTCGACAAAACTTACTTCGTAAGCGTCTGCTTTGTTTTGTTTAGTCTTTATGATACGCCTAAACGGCGGGATAACATCCAATCCTGCAGTTCAGACAAGCTGCCTTCCATGAAGTACTGCTCCATTTCCGCTATCTGCCCCAGTCTAACAAAATGTCTTGATGCTGTAAGGCTTTTCGCTGTAGGCTGCGTAATAAAGGTCACACTTCCTTGACTTCTTTCGATAAAATCCAGCTCCTCGAACACATCTAGCATATTACTAAGCATTCGAATACTTAATGAGGATTGTCGACTTAGCCGCAGCAGCACTTCATGTTCTGGCGTTGCAACAGCAGTGATTGAAGCCAGCAATTTATAGAGTATTTTAAAATGATCCCGTGTCGGAATGATAAGTCGTTCTCGGCCATCCTTTATAGAATGCAATAGCGCAATATTATCAGCATTAGGAAAAGCCTTCAGTAACGCGTCTAGTTGTTCAGGAGTCTCCGGCATATCCAGTAGACATAACAGTGAGACATGCCCTGATTCTTGAATCGAATCATCCTTATTAGCCGCGCTAATGCCAGCTTCTTTATCATATACCCAGAAGGACATTCCTATCAATTCAGTCTGTGAAGACATACGTCCACTCTGAAATACTGCTGCAGCACGATATGGGCCAGCACCACTATAGGGAAGTAGTAGCTCTCTAATATGTGCAGCCTGCAGTACAGCGTCAGCAGCACCACGAAGATCAAATAATTGAGCATCCTGAACTGATAAATCCTGTAGCATCAGCTGTGGTTTCCTCGAGCCATTCCATTCGTTGATCGAAAGTTCAGCCAGCACATTGATCGGGGTGCCCACAGGGAGCAGCTTAGCCAAATCCCCTTTACCAAAAGCCAAGGCTTCGATCGTACTCTTACCCTGTTGCAAGACGATCTTCAAGTGTTTTCCGTCTTGCCCCATGGTGCGTGTCTCTTTCACTGTAGCCCCGCGAATGATGAACTTTGGCAATGGATTCGACATCCCGAAAGGTGCAAGCCTTTCCAATTCAAGCGCGGTCTGTAGGGACAAAGTGGAAATCGACACTTCTGCATCAGCAGAAGTAACAGGAACGAAATGCTCCGGTGTTAACACAGTAGCAGCGTATTCATTTAATGCCGCAGCGAAGGCTTCTAAGCCGTCCCGATGCAGACTCATTCCCGCAGCTGCTGGATGACCACCGAAATGATCCATTAAGTTAGAACAAGAGGATAACGCCGCATATATATCAAGTCCAGGAATAGAGCGGGCAGAACCTTTGCACATGCCGGTCTCCGGATGAATATCCAGAATAATTACAGGTCGATAGTAACGCTCCAGCAGTTTGGAAGCCACTATACCTACCACACCCACATTCCAGCCTTGTTCAGCAAGGACTATGATGTCTGGTATTTCTCCACCCTGAGTCATCTGCTCCAGTTTTGCAGTGGCCTCCACTACAATTCTTTCTACGACCAATTGGCGTTCTTTATTAAGCAGATCAAGCTCCCCAGCCAGTTGCTCTGCCTCATCAGTATGCTCGGTTGTAAGCAACGCCACTGCCCGTCCAGCATGATCCAGACGACCACTCGCATTGATACGAGGCGCCATTCCAAAAGCGATATTAACCGCACTCACAGTACTCATGGTCACGCCGCTAACACCGAGTAAGGCACGAATACCTGGGAATCGAGAATTTCGCATACTCACCAAACCGTTTCGAACAATCTCACGATTCTCGCCCAGCAGCGGCATTAAATCGGCTACAGTACCGATAGCAGCTATCTCAGCCCATTCTTCGGGAGTTTCCTCCCCTAGCATAGCCTGGGCGAGCTTATAAGCTACACCTACACCTGCCAATCCTTTGAACGGGTAGGGGCAGTCGGGCAGCTTCGGATTAATCAACGTATAAGCCTCTGGGAGAAGCTCTGGTGGCTCATGGTGATCCGTAACAATCACATCAATCCCGAGTTCATTCGCGTAAGCAATCTGATGATAGGCGCTAATGCCAGTATCTACAGTAATGATCAAGGATACACCCTGCTGTAAAGCCCAATCCAAAGCATGATTATGCAGCCCATAGCCCTCATTAGAACGGTGCGGGATATAAATATCAAAGGAAGCGCCTAAGTAACGCAGCAAATGAATCATTAATGCTGTGCTGGACACACCATCAGCGTCGTAATCGCCGTAAATCAGAATATGTTCTTCTTCTTTTAAAGCCTTTCTAATTCTGGGAACCGCTTCGGCCATTCCTTTTAGAAGGAACGGATCATGCGGAGCTTCCACACCGCCATCCATGAACGATAGAGCCTCATGTGGCGTATCAATTCCTCTAGTCACTAAGAGTGAGGATAAGAGCGGAGAAATAGAAAGGCTCCGGGCCATATCCCTTACGACGTCGGGATCGGCTGCCGGAGATTGCCATCTTGTTTTTGAATAAAGCAATAGCGCTCACCTTTCTCTCACCTTGCGAACTACTGAAGCAGCGTCGGAATATCATTATCCACCAATTCATAATTACTTTTGTATGGATAACCGGGATCATAAGGAACTACGTCCATATGTACCTCACCAACATGAACAAACCTGTGCTGCAGCAGCTTTCTTGCACATTCTGAAATATCCTGTGCTTCCATCACCGTAATACGCGGATTTACACTGATCTTCACTTGCAGATTCACATAATTCCCTTGCTCAAGTGCCTTCAAATGTTCTACACGAATAACACCATGAACTCGTTGTACGGTTTCAATAAAATTAGCTGCCTCCTCAGAAGGTAGCTCCTGCGCATTCTTAACACTAACAGTATTAACAATGAGCAAATAACCTTTACGTAGAATTAAGCATCCTGTTAAAAGTGCAGCAATAGGGTCCATATAGAGTAGAGGATGCCAATAGGTACCCCCCATTGATAACGATATCCCAACTAATACTGTGATAGAAGTATACAAACTGAAACGATGACTATTGGCATAAGCAGCATGACTGCCATCACCTATTTTTTTAAAGTACCGATATTGATATTGAAATACAGCTTCTTTCAGTACAATAGATAGTAAGACAGTTACAAGTGCAAGTTCTCCGCGAGTGGATGACTGTCCCTCGGTTAAGTCACGGATTGCAGAGAAGGCGATTTGCAGCCCCCCCATAAGAATTAATACCGAAAAAAGTATAGCTAAAAGCGGCTCCTTATTCCCTCGTCGCTCTTCTATCCGCTGCTTGCTCTTTCTGCTTTGTTCAGAGCGCCATGGGAGAATATCCGCCAATTTCGCTGCAGCATCTGCTCCAGAATATAATGCATCGCCCATTAAAGCCTTGCTACCTGAAATATAGCCAAAACTCCCCTTAGCTACTGCCAAAGTAACATCGCTGATGATCCCTGTCCAAGCAACCGTCTTGCTTTGCGGTGATCGTTCTTTATTCATACGAGGCCCCCCTTACCACTAGCAAGTAATCTCATGATGATACAATACACATGACATACTACCCCAAAGATTTCGAAAGCCGCGTCGCATTTGACGCGGCTTTCTTAAATTATAAAGTTGATGTTTTTTTCATTCAAGTGTAGCCATGTTATTTCTCTTGAGACATTAACCTTTAGCTGGGCTGCTCTTTACATTTGTCTTCTCACGCTTCTTAAGCAGCAGCCAGATCGGACTTGCAATAAAAATAGAGGAGTATGCTCCGAATAGCAATCCGATAACCATCGCAAGCGAGAACATCTTAATGGACTCGCCTCCAAGAATTAACAGGAAGAACGCCGCAATAAATACGGTAAATGCTGTGTAGAGAGAGCGCATCAGAGTCTGAGCCACACTCTTATTTACAAGCTCTTTCAAATCCTCGTAAGTTTTCTGTTTACCAAAACGTAAATTCTCACGAATACGGTCAAAGATAACGATCGTATCATTAATGGAATAACCGATAATCGTAAGCACCGCTATAATAAACGTCAAATCCACTTCCAAGCGGAAGATGGAGAAGATTGCAACGACCATAAAGGCATCATGGATCAGTGAAACAATCGCCGCCAATGCAAACCGCCATTCAAAACGAATACTTACATAAATGATAATCCCTAGACAAGAAATGAGAACCGCATAAATCGCATTACGTGCAAGTTCTTTAGACATTTCAGTATCCACGGTGTTAATCTCAAACGAAGCTTTATCGTCCAGCTTCAAGATCTCTGATTTAAGAGCTTCATCCTGTTGCTCATCGAGCACTTGATCATAACGAACGTTGACCCGTTCACTACCTAATGTAATGCTTGGCTCACTTGAAATCCCAGTTTTCTCAACTGCTGAATTAACCTCTTCCAATGTCAAATTCTTAGACAGAGAGATATCAACATTAGATCCCGCTTTGAAATCAACGCTGTAATTCAATCCAAAGGTTGCTAGGAAAATCAAACCTGCCACTGTAAGGGCAATGGAAAAAACATAGAAAAATTTACTCAAATGTACGAAATCAAGCTCTTTCTTAAAGCGCACGAATATCACTCTCCTTAACACCGAAACTCTTCGGTTTGTTCAGCTTACCGGCTTTAACAAGCTGGCTAAGCAACCAGTGGGAGAAATATAGGTTCGTGGCGATACTCAGAACGATTTCCACGATCAGCACCAATGCGAAGCCTTTGACTGCACCTGTACCGAAGGCGAACATGACACCTGCCACAATAACAGTTGTGACATTGGAGTCCATTACTGTCCGGAAAGAGGATTTATTACCTGCTTTAACAGAGGAAAGTACACTCTTACCACTGCGCATTTCTTCCCTTATCCGTTCATTTGTAATGATATTGGCATCGACGGCCATTCCTATACCCAGAATAAATGCGGCAATACCAGGCAACGTCAATGTGAAGTCTGCAAAAACAAAGACTACAATTAGCAGCCATGTGTGCAAGATCAGTGCAAAACTAGCCAAGAGACCTGGCAAGCGATACATACCGATCATGAAGATAAGAATAATCAAAGAACCCAAAAGGCCGGCTTTGATCGTTTGATCAAGCGATTGTTTACCGAGTGTTGCCCCCACACTTTGGGAGTATTTCTCAGTAAGCTTCAGTGGCAACGCACCAAGATTAATAGTGTCAGCCAGTTCACGTGCTTCTTTAATTGTATACTGACCGGAGATAGACGCACTACCGTCGGTAAGTACTGCTTGTACCGTAGGATCAGACAGTTTGTTCTCATCCAAGTAAATTGCGAGATTCTTTCCTAAGAGCCGCTTCGTAATCTCTGCGAATTTATCCTTGTCCTTGATCTTGATGCTGATGATTGGCTGATTCAGGTTATCCCGTCCAACCTCTGCCGCACCTTCAACAAAATCACTACCTACCAGTTCAATTTTGCTGTAAGTACCTTCAGCGTCACCTTCAGCAGCACTACGGAAAGTCAGAACTGCAGGCTCCTTCATCTTCTTGCGAACCTCAGCTTCATCAGTAACGCCCGCAATTTTCAAACGAATACGGTCAGTACCTTCAGTTGTAACCTCTGGTTCACTGGTTCCGAGCGCATTGGCCCGTTTTTCCAAACTTTCTGCTGTTTTCAACAGTGAAGCTCGGGACAACGCTGCTCCCGCTTCCATAGGCTCAGCATGGTACAAAATCTCAAATCCGCCTTTCAGGTCAAGACCAAGTCTAACCTTGTCCAGCAGTCCAGGAGTAGTAAATGCCATGACGCCTGTCAAAACGAGCACGGTAATAATAAAGCCCATTAGTCTCTTCATGCTCTAGCTAGTTCCCCTTTCATTCACTCAATATTCCTATTATAGCTACACGTGAAATGACCGTCAATTCACAGCATAGTCATAGCTATACTCACACAAAGAAACGGCCGCCCCTGCTCATATCAGCAAGACATCCGTTTATATTAGGAGATGTGAAGTTATTATTCTCTTACTTTACTGCTTTATAAGGCTTTTTCGCAAAAAAAGGAGCGAGATGCTTATTGTTCAGTTCAACCCCCGATAAGCTGCAAGAGTCAAATAAGTCATGTAACTATTGGCTTTTAAGGAATAAATATCATTTACCAGCTTATGTAAGGGAGGCATTCCGTCCTTATCATAATTACGACTGATACAATCCCAAATGTCCTTGCTGGTTACATACTCATAGCCGAGGAGCCGGAATTCTTCAGCTTTGCTGCGGCACATGGCTTCGATTTCTTCACTATGTTGATCATGATTCCACTGTTCCGATTCCACGTGATGACACCTCCAAAGATCGCTCGTGTTCGTATGCTTACCATAGGTATTCGACCCAAGTTCTCTGCTTTCCTCCTTCCGTCACAAAAAGTTACAACTACTAAAACAAGGCATGCCGGGATAGGGGTATAGCATATCCATAAGAATAGACAAGTTGGCCAGCGTTTCATTTCATTGGGGAAGAAGGCGTGACCTTTGAGGAAACAGAGCTTTATACAAGGAACTTTAATCTTGCTTGCCGCCGGCATCATTAATCGAATGCTTGGATTTATACCCCGAATTGCTTTGCCACGCATCATTGGAGCAGAAGGTGTGGGTCTATATCAGCTCGCGTACCCATTCTTTATCGTGCTGGCTACTGTTATTACAGGCGGACTTCCCCTAGCAATTGCAAAGATGGTAGCGGAAGCAGAGGGAGAGAACCGCCCTGAGAAATCGCGGCAAATTTTACGGACTGGCCTTACTCTTAGTGTCGGACTAGGAATCTTCTTTACCATTGTTGCGCTGGTCAGTGCTTCATGGGTCTCCAATGTGATCTTAACAGACCACAGAGTTTATTATACTTTTATTTCCATGATCCCAATGATTGCAATTGTTGCTGTATCTGCAATATACCGTGGTTATTTTCAAGGTAGGCAGAACATGATTCCTTCCGCACTTTCTTCAGTTTTTGAGTCTATCGTGCGAATATTTTTTATGCTGTGGTTCTCTTGGCTGCTGTTACCTAAAGGTATCGCTTTTGCAGCTGCAGGAGCGATGCTAGGCGTAACGGTGGGAGAGATTGGCGGAATGTTAGCCATTCTGTGGCAATATTATGTCATCACCAAAAAGGATAAAAAAACAACCCCCAACTCAGAACAGCAAACGCTTGAGAAGGAAGTTATACCTCCTGATCCAGATGCCGTACAATCAACTTCCCCCATACTACGGCGTTTACTAGGTGTATCAATTCCTGTTACGGCAAGCCGGCTTGTCGGTTCTTTTTCCTATCTACTGGAATCTATAATTACCGTACGCAGTCTTGCACTAGCCGGAATCGCAACAGCCGCCGCGACTGCTCAATATGGGTCTTTACAGGGAATGGTTATCCCCTTACTGTTGCTTCCCGGTGCGTTAACTTCCTCTCTCGCAGTGTCTTTGGTTCCCTCCTTATCCGAGGCTGCCGCGAGAAAGGACTTGCCTACCATTCACAAACGAATGCACCAAGCTCTTCGACTCGCTCTTGTAACAGGGGCTCCCTTTGCTGTTCTTATGTATGTACTGGCAGTCCCACTATGCAACTTGTTATACGGAAATCCGGACACCGCTCCTATGCTAAAACTGATGGCCCCTTTCGCTTTGTTCATCTATGTTCAAGCACCCTTACAAGCTGCACTTCAAGCTATGGACAGACCGGGAAGGGCACTCATCAATACGCTTATTGGGGCAGTAGTCAAAATCATTCTGATTGTTATATTAGCTTCACAGCCAGAATACGGAATCTACGGCGCAATCATCGCCATTATTGTGAACAGCGTTCTTGTTACTCTACTGCACGGGTACAGCGTAGTTAGTCTAATTTCATTATCCTTACGAATAACCGATACCATTAAGACCTTATGTGCAATGATTATTATGGGAGCAGGCGTGCGTTATGTATACATCTCCATTCCCATTGCAGAAGCACAATGGATTCAATTTTTATTTGCCTCTGCGATAGGAATGGCCCTGTATTTCGGTCTCAGTCTATTAGCTGGCCTTATTTCCCTTCGTGATTTGGATCGACTGCCTTTCATTAAGCGTTGGCTATAGAATAATTATCGATTATCCAAACGGTCAACATAAACTCGGCCTTTATGGTCTATGGAGCAAAGAAATACATCCCGAAAATCGGATACTCCCTTTTGGCGGATCTGTGTTCTTAGCCAGAACCTTGTTTTTCCTATCATCTCTAAATTATGATCCTGGACCTTTCCATCCATAATCAGTGGAATAGGAAGCCCTTCATATCTGATTTTGTTCTTTGGCAGTTTAACTTTCTGACTGCTTACATCTGCGTCCTCATCGGTCTTATTGTTCTCAGCAACTGAACTGCTGTTGCCTGTTTGATTGGAAGATGAAAGTCCTTTGTCTTTCTCAAAAACGGTAAGCTGACCACTGGGCTCCAGAATCGCAAATTCCACATCAGCAGGACTAGCGATGTTCTGACCACGCAATTGCTGCAGCAGATCATCAATATTGTACCTTTGTTTACGCATCTCTCCCCGGTGCAGCTTGCCTCCAGAAATAAGTATGCTCGGTTTACCGTCCATTAACAGCCGAATCTTTCTACTCTTCAGACTGAGCTGAGCAACCACAACTTGAATGATAACCAATGTGGCCATCGGAACCAGACCTTCGTAAATCGGGCGCTTAATATCCTCGATCACAAAAACAGCAATCTCAGCAATCATAATTGAGATCGTTAGATCAAATACAGATAACTTACCGATTTCCCTCTTCCCCATGATACGCATGCACAGGAATATGAAGAAATACATCAGCACGGTCAAGAAAATATGGGTAGTGATATGCTGGGACATATAGCTTCGCTCCCCTCCACTCTCACCCGCAGACTTGTTTTCTCGGGCGGATTAATGTAACCCTATTCTGACCGCTCAGCACAGGGAACATTCGGAAGCTCACATATTAATTAATGGTAAAAAGGCTACAATGCCCATTCTTGTACTATTGGGGCAAGCCTCCCCATACAATGAATAATAACTTAGGTAGATTATTTTTCAAAAAAAACTTTAGGAGGTTGTACCATGTATTTAATCCGGCGCCTGTTCTCATGGAGAATAGCCAATCCTGTATTGTCTGGCCTATGTCGATCATTCCTTTGGATGCTGCTTGGCGCGTTTGTCCTCTCTCTTTTATTATGGGGCAGCGGTCTGAAGGAGCAGGATCTCTCAATGTACACTTATATAGTGCACGGCATAGCCGCAGCATTCGGAGGACTAACCGCCGGTCGCAGAGCCACGAACAAAGGCTGGTATCAAGGAAGTCTTACAGGAATCTTTTACGGAATTATCGTTCTGTTAATTGGATTTCTGGCACTTGATAGCTCACCCTCTGGTGTTGACCTTCTTTGGGTTCTAGCTGCGGCAGCAATTGGTGCACTTGGTGGAATGTTTGGGGTTAATTTACAGAAAAGCTAAAATTATTATTTCATAAAATTCGAAACATTCCTTGGAAATATGTTAAACTGTGATCATCTGACTTCATAAAGAGAATCAAGGAGGCTTCGAATGCTTTGTTTTACCAATCAATGAATCATATTGTTTTGTACACAGTTGCATTAGTAGTGATATTAGTATGGATTGGCGCTCGTCGAAATCCAATCATGGCATTAGTTGAAATCGGAAAAGAGATGCTGCGATCCTACAAGTTTTTGCTACTGATGGTAGGCATGTTTGGTGTACTGGTCTTGAATAAATACGAACTACAAATTGAAGAAAAAATGCATCTTACCTCAGACTATACATCATTTGTATTTGGACTAGAGGGGCATTTTGTCCAAGCTGTTCAGGATATATTCTATAGTCCATGGCTAACGCCTATCATAGTTTTCTTCTACATTTTCATGCTTCAATCTGTACTAGCAGCTTCTCTAGGTGTCTATCTGTTAGATAAGAACCGTGTGATGCTGTACGCTACCTGCTATGCTATTATCATTAACTATGCTGTAGCCATTCCATTCTACCTATACTTCCCTGTAAATGAGGTATGGTCCTATGTACCTGCAGGCGTTAGATTTACTATGTTGGATGTATTTCCGAAGTTTGAGCAAGAGTACCGCCCTCTATCCGGTCTCAACAACTGCTTCCCGAGTCTACATACGTCCATTTCCGTTACGATGGCATTACTGGCATTTCGTTCAGGAAACCGCCGGTGGATGGCCATTACGAGTATTTCCGCAGTCTTAATCGTCTTTGGTATATTCTATCTGGGCATTCATTGGCTTACAGATATGATAGGCGGCACTCTGCTAGCAGTTCTAGCTTCAACAGTTGGTGTACAGCTTGCCAAATTAACCTTACGGGGACGTGAAGAATCGCTCACCGTTCGCAGCCGAATAACGGATATGCGTTAAACCCATAGATCACGATGAAAGATGAACGTCAAAAAAGCGGTGTCATTCTCTTAATGAGAAGACACCGCTTTTTATGTACTTTTAAATAACGAAACTATACTTTCTCCTCCACGTCTGTGGCAACGGAGTGACTAATGGAACCGCGATCAAAGGTCAGTTTAGTTACATCATTGACCCGTAGAACCACGATATCATCGGAAATCTCCATGATCGTACCGTGAAGACCACCAATAGTAACGATTTTATCGCCCTTTTTCAGAGACTTCAACATTGCATTACGTGTTTTGGTCTTCTTCTGTTGCGGACGAATCAGCAAGAAGTAGAATACTACAAACATAAGTACGAATGGACCTACAAGACCCAGTATACTACCTCCGCCTGTTGCTGCTGCATATTGAAACATATTTCTCCCCCCTTTCAAAGCACATTAAAACATGGACCTCAACGAAGCTTTAGAAGCCTTTAAGATTATCATATAATCCGTATTTAGCAAAAAACTCATCGCGAAAATCAAGCAGCCGATCTTCCTTGATGGCTTCGCGCACTTTACGCATCAAATCCAACAGGAAGTGCAAGTTATGGTATGTCGTCAATCTAAGTCCGAAGGTTTCATCGGCTTTGATTAGATGGCGCAAATAAGCGCGGGAATAATTCCGGCATGTATAGCAGTTGCACTCCGGATCAAGCGGCCCAAAATCGCGGGCATACTTTGCGTTGCGTACAACGAGTCTTCCCTGACTGGTCATCGTTGTTCCATTACGAGCAATACGGGTAGGCAGAACACAGTCGAACATGTCCACTCCCCGGATTGAACCTTCCAACAGCGCATCCGGTGAACCAACGCCCATCAAATAGCGAGGTTTGCCTTGTGGCAGCAGGGGAACTGTATAATCCAGCACTTCATACATTAGCTGCTTGGACTCTCCGACGCTGAGCCCTCCAATAGCATACCCCGGGAAATCCATGGAAGTCAAATCTGCCGCGCTCTGACGGCGAAGATCCTCATACATACCTCCTTGAACGATAGCGAACAGCCCTTGATCATTCGGGCGAGCATGACTTTTCAGGCAACGCTCTGCCCAGCGTGTTGTACGCTCCAATGATTTTTTCACGTAGTCATATTCCGCTGGGAATGGAGGACATTCATCGAATGCCATCATGATATCAGAACCAAGTGCGTTCTGAACTTCCATAGCTACTTCAGGAGACAAGAACTTCTTATCCCCATTTAGATGGGAACGGAAATGAACGCCTTCTTCGGTAATCTTGCGCATGTCACTAAGCGAGAACACTTGAAATCCGCCGCTATCCGTTAGAATGGGACGGTCCCAGTTCATGAACTTGTGCAGTCCGCCTGCTTCACGAACAATATCATGGCCCGGTCTCAGGAACAAATGGTACGTATTGCTCAAAATAATATGAGCATCCATCTCTTTCAGTTCTTCAGGACTCATCGTCTTGACTGTAGCTTGTGTGCCGACTGGCATAAATGCAGGTGTCTCAATCACACCATGTGGAGTGTGGACTCTTCCAAGTCTTGCTCCGGATTGTTTGCACGTTTTGATGTGCTCATAAGTAATTGCTGCCATAAGTTAACCCATCCTCTTACCTTAGTAAATAAACATTGCATCCCCAAAGCTAAAAAACCGGTACTTCTGCTCTATCGCTTCTTCATAAGCAGCTAGAATATGTTCTCGACCTGCCAAAGCACTAACCAACATCACCAAAGTAGACTTCGGTAAATGAAAATTAGTAATTAACGCATTAACTACACTAAATTTATAGCCTGGATAGATGAAAATATCCGTCCAGCCACTACATTCCACTAGTGGACCGCCTTCGCATTGTCTTCCGACTGTTTCAAGTGTCCGACACGAAGTTGTCCCTACGGCTATAATGCGACCACCTTGTTCCTTGGTAGCATTTATAGTGTCTGCTGTTTCTTGAGACATTACAAAATACTCTGAATGCATAACATGCTCTTCAACCTTCTCAACAGACATCGGACGGAACGTTCCGAGACCTACATGAAGTGTAATATAAGCAATATTTACACCCTTGGCTTCAATCTGATCCAACAGTTCTTTGGTAAAATGAAGCCCTGCTGTAGGAGCAGCAGCTGATCCCTCATGCTTAGCATAAACGGTCTGATATCGTTCCCGATCATCGAGTGTTTCCTTAATATAAGGAGGCAGTGGCATTGTTCCCAGCCTGTCCAGAATCTCCTGAAAAATACCCTGATAAATGAACCGAAGCGTTCGTCCACCCATATCAGCCTCGTCCTCAATTACAGCACGAAGCTCATCACTAAAGATGATAACCGCTCCTGTCTTGAGCTTTTTACCTGGCTTTACAAGAGCTTCCCATCGATCGTCTCCCAGATTCTTAAGGAGAAGCACTTCAGCTTTAGCCCCCGTATCTTCTTTAGCCCCAAACAATCTGGCAGGAATGACTCTCGTATCATTCAGAACAAGCGTATCTCCCGGTTGAAAATAATTAATAATATCGGTAAAATGCCGGTGAGCCAGCTCCCCATCCTCCTTATTTACTAAGAGCAGTCTAGAAGAGCTACGGTCAGAGAGTGGTGTCTGGGCAATTAATTCTTCCGGTAAATGAAAATCATATGCGTCTACATTCATGGTCTGTCTTCATTCCTTAACTATAGTAACGTTCTGATAATAGTGTTGCAATATCTGCTTGTAATCATACCCGCGGTCAGCCATGCCTTTCACGCCCCATTGCGACATGCCTAGACCATGACCGTATCCTTGACCAATGAACAGAAAGCCCGAACTGTTAGTAATCGCTCTGGCTGAGGAATCCCCACCCATCACTACAGTTCCACTACCGTTCACATTAACCTTACCTGATGCAGAGAGTACACCTGCGTTCTGTGAACTTCCAATCGTGCTGGTAGCACCGTCAGCGCCTAATACAGTATAACTTCCGGCTGGTACAATATCAAACAATGTACTTGGCAATCCATTGAACGCAGAACGGAACATATCAGGATATTTCACATCCAGTGCCTGACCATTTGCTTTCACCTGAATCGCTCTTCCAGAAGGACCGCGCTGAGTGACCTGCAAATTAAGGATGCTAGAAGGGAGCGTACTAGTTGTTTTACCCTGCAAGCTTTTTAGAAGGTCGGCAGAGGTGTATGGCCCTTTGATCCAGCTATAACTTCCGGACTCATAGACTTTGTCTAGAACAACAGCATTCTCGCCTGGATTCAGCTTACCTACCGCACTTACACTACTTTCAACAGCAGGAAGGGGGCGTACATTGACATCTTTAGTGGTAGCTGTCGCTATATCCAGTCCCGCTGCAGTTTTATTTCCTGTCAATTTAATGTTATCCTCACGTGCGTATCCAGAGGTGCCATTAGCGAGCAGTAAATAATACCACTTCTTAGCGGTCGCGGTAGCTGCGACATCCTCTTTGCTGGGAACGCTGGCAAATGCATCTCCACCATTGCCCCATACCTCTGATGGATCAGAGGTTACTCCGCCACTGTTCGAGGAGAACACAGCCTCTATAACTTTACCACCACTCATCAATACTTCACCGGCAGTAGCATCCACTGCCTTAATAATAACTGGAGCCTCTGATCCGATACCGTTATATACCTGACTCAATGTAGAATCTACTACATTCGCTACTTCGAAACGGTTGCCTTGCGCCATTGCATAGCTTCGGGCAGCGACAGCCTGAGCCTTTAGAGCTTCATCCGGCCAGCTGGAGGAAACCTCTCCTCCAACCACTGCATACAAATATTGTTCCAGTGGCACTTCATTGATAACCGCTAGGGAACCTCTCAAATTACTTAGTTCCATATTTCCACGGTAGGTACGCTTGGATCTTTCTTCGAGCTGAATTCCAGCCTCACTGCCAACGGCCAAAAATTTAGCATCATTTCCGGAAACCATATAATGATTAGCTTGCGTCTCGCTACTAAGGTCCAGCCCAGCATCCAGACGCATGATTAACCCAGGTGAAGTTGCAGCAGACATAGCAAGCTGTGGCAATGCTGCAGACACTGCGGTCTGAACAGCACCCAAATCTTTGTCATTCGCAGCTTCGCCTACCCATACCTCAAACTGAGCACTGCCATCACTTCCTGAGAGAAACACCTTCCAGGCATCAAAACCAGCAGCTGTAATACTACTCAGAGCAGTATCAGCTTCTTGTTCCGAAGAATAGCGACCCGCCGATAAATGCTTATCCCCTTTCACCGCAGGGGTTTGATCAGCAGGAATGCCGAGTCCTGCCTTTACTACACGGGCAAGCCCATCCTTGGCAGCAGCTTCACTGGCATAGACACCTGTATACAACTGATACACATTGGCTCCATTTCTAGAAATCATATAAATCTGAGGCTTATCAGAGGTAGACTGAAGCTTTTTAGCCGCATCAGCAGCTGTTTTCCAGCTTGAAGTCTCCATTACCTTTACTCTATAACCATCCACACTAACACGAATTCTACTCTGAGCAGGCACCGATAACAAAGTAGTGCTCCCTGGTTGGTTTGACATCAAAGTGAAGCTTTGTCTCGATTGCATAGTTACTACTGGCACGGTAGATTTATATTTACTACCAATATCGGCATAAAGGGCAACTCGAATCGTACTATTAGAATCGGCATGACTGGCACCCGCAGGGATCAAGAGACTTCCCACAGCAATCGCAGCTGCTAGCAATCCTTTGCTTAGTGGAGCTATTCCTCCCCATTTCATCTTCGTATGCTTCATCCAGCATCCTCCTTTTAAATGTAGTTACTGACTCAGTGCTGCTCCGGAGGGAGCGGAAGGCCTAAGTGATGATAAGCGGCCGGGGTTACAATTCTTCCACGAGGGCTCCGCTGCAAGAATCCTATCTGCAGCAGGTAAGGCTCATAAACATCCTCAATCGTTTGACTTTCCTCACCAATTGTAGCAGCAATCGTATCCAGCCCTACAGGACCGCCACGAAAGCTTGAAATCATTGCTCTTAACATCTTGTGATCGATGCTGTCCAGCCCACGTGGGTCTACTTGTAGCATCTTCAGGGCTTCCCCAGAAATCTCAGGGGTTATAATCCCATCGCCGCGCACTTGAGCAAAATCACGGACTCGCTTCAGTAGTCGGTTCGCAATCCGCGGCGTTCCACGGGAACGAAGCGCTATCTCTTCCGCCGCATCTCCGACAATCTCAATCCCTAAAAGATCTGCATTTCGAGCAACAATGAAGCTTAGCTCATCTATGGTATAGAACTCCAAGCGGCTAACCACTCCGAAACGATCACGTAGTGGCGCTGACAGCAGGCCAGCACGGGTGGTAGCACCTATAAGTGTGAAAGGCGGCAAATCCAACCGTACCGAACGGGCACTTGGCCCTTTGCCGATCATGATGTCCAGCGCAAAGTCCTCCATCGCAGGATACATAACCTCCTCCACCGTCCGGTGTAAGCGGTGAATTTCATCGATGAACAGCACGTCGCCTTCCTGCAGGTTCGTCAGCAGGGCAGCTAAATCTCCCGGCCGCTCTATAGCAGGACCGGACGTTGTTCGTAAATTCACACCCAGCTCATTGGCGATAATGTTCGCGAGTGTTGTTTTACCGAGACCTGGAGGCCCGTAGAGCAGCACATGATCCAGCGCTTCACTTCTCATTTTGGCTGCTTCGATATATATTTTCAGGTTTTCTTTTACCTGATTCTGTCCGATATATTCTCCCAGATAACGAGGGCGTAAGCTTAATTCTACCGCTTGCTCGTCCATCATCAAATTAGCGGATATAATCCGGTCATCCATTCCTATCGCTTCCTTTCTTCAGGATGTGTTCGGTTTTACTTAGCAATATATAATAGCCCAAGTGCTTTCTTCATCAACACATCTACAGTCCCTGTCTCTGCGCCCTCTTTCTTCATAGCGAGCCACACACGGTCCAATTCACTTTCGGTATAACCCAATCCCTTAAGGGCATCCCTAGCCTCTTGCCAAGCTAACCCATCCGATGTTTCTTCCATTGGAACTGCAAATAATCCCGTTTGCATGGAAGCTATACTGAGTCCGTCCAGCTTGTCCTTCAAATCTAGGATCATCCGCTGCGCCGTCTTCTTGCCAATGCCCGGCAGTTTCGTTAAGAAGGTTATATTCTCTTGGTAAATTGCCGAGATCAACTGATCTGGAGTTCCACCTGTCAGTATTCCGAGCGCAACCTTCGGACCGATCCCAGATACCTCAATCAACTTGCGGAACAATTTTTGCTCCTCCCGAGTCGGGAACCCGAACAGAAGCGTCGCATCCTCACGTGTTTGATAATGAATGTAGATCGTGACAGGTCCTTCTACTTTAGCAAAAGCATAAGGGTTCGGGCAGAACACCCGATATCCTACGCCCTGCACATCCAGCACCACATATTCCGACTCTAAATGAACGACGGGTCCTCTTAAGAAATCTATCATTTTCGCAATACCTCATTTAATTTAGAATTAAGACTGCTTGAATGGGCATGACATACCGCTACCGCGAGTGCATCCGCTACATCATCCGGTTTAGGGATCGCCGATAATTTCAGTAACAGCTTCACCATTTCCTGTACCTGCCGCTTCTCTGCCTTACCATAACCAACTACAGCCTGCTTCACCATCATAGGTGTATATTCCGAGACGGGTAAGCCACGCTGTACAGCAGCTAATATCGTCACTCCGCGGGCCTGTGCTACTGGCAATGCTGTTGTAACATTACGTGCGAAGAACAACTTCTCTATCGCTACAGCATCAGGTTTATATTTATCAATGAGCTGACCCATGCCTTCATAGACATGCAGCAGACGTTCTTCCTCAGGCGTGTGAGCCTCAGTCTGGATACAACCATATTGGACTGGGGTCAACTTATGACCTTCCTTATCCACAAAGCCAAAACCGACAATCGCCAGCCCTGGATCAATTCCCAAAATGCGCAAGCACGATCTCTCCTCTATAACAGGCAGTTTATTCCACCGTTTTCATCCATTACTCCGCTACGAAGCGAACATATGTATTCCTTCAAACCATTATAGCAAAAATACCCCTTCCGGGAGAAAAAAAGTTTACCCTCTAATGCGAAATGACAACTTTAGGCCTACAATGAGAACCTCAAACTTTCTTATATTTGCAAAAAAAAGCTGCCCTATAGCCATTAATAATGACTTTAGGACAGCTGATATGCTAAGGATGCTATTGCTTATTCTGCATGACATGTTCGGCAGCCTCACGCGCATAGTCACTGAAGGTGGACAATACGCTGTTGTACTCTTCAATATCTTGTACACGAATGCCCTCATGAAGCTCTTTCCAAATACTTTCCGGCAGAGAGGATTTCAAGGAACCCATATCCATTTGAAAAAAGGTCTTCAGAACCTTTTCCTGTACCGGAGGGCCTTTAAATAATTTCAAATTCCCAAATGCATCGACCCCGATATAGGCTTCTTTTTTCGTTAGGGTCGATAGATCATTCACTTTTTGTTCCAGCCACAAATCTCCATCACTGCTGATGAAGCCGCTCCATGCAGGGTGTTCGTGAATTATTTTTTTAAGCTGAAGCGGGGTTTGTACACCTGGTAATGTCTGAACTTCTTCCCCAGATACATACGATATTTTTAAATGAACGGTTCTGCTGAGACCGCTTTGAGCGATCGTCTTCAACAGTTGCTCGTTTTTTATGGTGCCCTTCTCTTTCTCCTCACCGCTGTCCACGCCTACTTTAAATACAGCTGCAGCCAACTCGCTTTCGGCACTATCCGTCCAACTAGAATCCGTCAGCAGTCCACTGATTTCCTCAGGTACCTGCATACTGCGCCATGCCAGTACAGTAAGAGCTAAACAAGCTGCCCCTACCCAAAGCGCCTTTTTCCAACGTCTCCATCGCTGCCAAAGTTGTTTTTTTATGCGCGACACGTTAATCCCTTCATTCTGGTTTTTCCCTATTGTGACCTGAGAAGGGATCATTTATGCGCTTTTCTGTGAATAATCGATATTTTATCCTAATTGCAAGGTTGACCTTGCAGTATCGTTCAAGCGTTAGGAATAACCGGCAACTTCACATGGCTTGGATATTCACTATTATGGTAAACAGTCTGCAGTACTGTAATCGCCTCTGAATCTTCATACGGGTTACCACCAGTATTCGTATTCGGGAAAGCAACAAATTTACTGGAAGAGGTAATCGAAAAACGAATTCGGTGTCCTACCGCAAATCTGTGAGCAATATTCGGCATGAAAATATCGTATGCCTCCACTTGCCCTGGCGTGAGCAGTTCTGGTGCATCAAACCCATGACGATATTTAGCTCTGACAATATAGTTGGATAACCGGATAGAGTCTCCATGTTCATTCACATCACTAAGCGTAACTACCCAATCCGTATCCTTACCTGTGCTAGCGGCGTAGATGACAGCAGACAATTCGCCAGCAATAGTCAATTCTTCCGTCAACATCTCACTAGTGTACACAAGAATATCATTTCGGAGCTCATATTTCCGCAAATTTTCAGGCTCCCGCTCACCGCTATCATTCATAGGATCATTTGGGTTATAGACATAAGTATCTTCTGGAGAGTGTTCCTCTGGCGCTATGAGCAGCTTCCCGTCTCCTTGTCCTGAATTAGCCCGACCAGCACTGGAAAGATAAAACGGCGTAGTTGTAGCTTCAACTGGTGTCCAATCCTCCGACGTTCTCCACTGATTCTCACCAACGACATAATAAGAGGCTCTAGGCTCCTGATCTATTCCGTTCGGAATGCCTTTGAGGAAGCGGTCGAACCAGCGCAGTACAGAAACATCATAATCATAGACGACTGCATCATTGCCGAAGCTTACTCCCTCATAATCTCTGGCTCGGTTTGGCCCATGCTCCCATGCACCCAGACGGATTTTACGATTTGGCACATCATGTTCAGTCAGCATTCTCCAAGTCTCCGATACGCCAGGGCTGTCGCCATCATACCAGCCTGAGATCACATACATAGGGACCTGCACTTGATCCCCGCGTTCCGTAAAGGTACAGTTTCTCCAGAAATCATCATACTCCGGATGCTGGCTCCACAAATCCCATGGTCCGGATGCTTTGCCGATCATTTGCTGTGGAATCTCCTTAATCGGTCTCGCATCGACGGCCGATTCTGGGTTCACCGTAATGCCCCCAAAAATATCAAAATCCGTCCGGGTACCCACAGATTGTGCAAGCGTCCAAGACAAGAGTGGCCAAGAGCAAAGCGTTCCACCCTTACGTGCAATATCTACAAACGGTGAACCAACATTCACTTCATCCACAACAGCCTTCAAATTAGGGTGCCCACTGGTCGCCGCCGAGACAACCACAAAGCCGAGATAGGACGCGCCCCACATTCCAACATTGCCATCTGACCAATCCTGCGCGATAATCCAATCGATCGTATCGTAGCCATCATCCCGTTCATTATAAAAAGGGATCAATTCCCCCTCCGAATCCGCCCGACCTCTTACGTCCTGTGACACCACTGCATAACCTTTGTTAGCCCATCTCATAAAAATCTCTTTTTTCCCGTTACGGTCATAGCAGGTTCTCACAAGAATCGTCGGCAGCTTGGTTCCCGGCTGAATGCCCTCAGGAAGAAACACATCCGTAGCCAGTCTCACGCCATCACGCATCGGAATCAGATCCGTACCCAAATCATTTACACCATACTCTGGCTTGGACAAAAGGGGATCATCATAAACAACCAGAGGCGTCAGCTTCTCATATCCTGCTTTAACAATCAGCTCGATGCCATACCGATTCGGCGTAAGAAAGGCAATAATCTCACCATCCAAGGTCACAATATCCAGTGCCGTCTCTTTTCGCAGCGCCCATACTTGTGAAGTAAGCTCACGGCCATCCAATACAGCCTGATACTGAATATGCTTTTGATAAAGATCACCATTACTTAGAACTACCTCATCATTGACCCATTCTGCTTTAGCGTAAGCGTCCATGTGTTCGTGGATTTTTTGAAATGGAAGAACGGTCTTGAACTGGCTATCCAGCGCATTGTATTGCATTTGTGTTCGTCTGCGTGGATCAACCTTAGCGAGCATAATTTGTTGTTCCGTAAAATGTACTTTCCCTGAATATATGCCAGAACAGTAGAAGTTAAATGTAGTTGTGTTCAAGTATGTTGTCATCTATTTATCCCCTATCCCCAAATTTCTTCAAATACGCGCAGCCAGTTGCCACCCATAATCTTAGCAATATCCTCATCCTTATAACCGCGAGCCACTAAACCTCTAGTAAAGTTGATAAAATAGCTATATTTTTCAAGCCCAGCAACGGTTTCAGTAGAAGGTCCGTCTCCTTTGGCAAATCCTAGCTTAGGTGCGATATGTTCTTTAAAATAAACCAATGACCAGAGCACATCGCTCATCGGCCAATCCGTTCCAATCCCGACATGATCCACGCCTACAAGCCGAATCACATATTCGATATGATCCAGCACATGATCAATGGTCGTATGGTTAGGATCTTCATGAACAAACCACGGCATAGCAAAAATACCGATGACTCCACCCGTCTTCGCTATCGCGATGATTTCCTCATCGCTTTTACAGCGCATATGTGGATAGATAGCCTCTACACCCGTGTGTGAAGCAATGACCGGAGTCTTAGAATACTGACAAGCATCGAGCGTGGTCTGTTTTCCACAATGTCCCGTATCTACAATGATCCCGAGCTTGTTCAGACGCTCAATGAATCTTTTTCCATAATTCGTAATCCCAGCGTTCGACTGTTCTGCACAGCCTGCACCGACCTGATTCTGATTGTTATAAGTTAATTGTAAAATTCTTAAGCCAAAATTATGTAACACATCTAATAGGTCCAGATTTGTACCTAAGCCATCCGTTTCTTGCGCTGTGATAATCCCCGCCTTATGGCCATTACGCTTGGCTGCACGTATGTCCTCTGCGGTTAAAGCTTTAACTAACCAATCTGCGGAGTCGAACTGAAGCTGAACTTCAGCCATACTATTGATCATGCTTTCTAAGGACTCTAAATGAAGTTCCCGGTTACCCGCGGTAATTCCCGATTTATACCATTCACTTTTATACTCGGGGATCTCGCCGCTGGCCGACAGCTTTGTGATCATTTTTGCTGGCATGCTGCTGTATATCATTGGCTCATCTTTATAGGGCTCACACAGCTCTTTTATTTTTTTAGACACAGACTCTGGAATTGCGTTTGGAGATAAGGGACCTTGAAATAGCAAATCAATATTAATGTTCTGTTCATGCAAATGTACGGCCCGTTCTTCGTCTTGCTCCGTCAACTTGAAATCATACAAACCTTCATATGTGCTCATCGTGTGGTCGCTCCTTAGAATGCAATTTCAATGCCTTTTTGTAATTTAACAGCTTCATTATAAATGAAGTTAGCCGCTGCTAAATCTTCTATCGCAAGTCCTAGTCCTTTAAAAAGAGTGATCTCATCAGCTTTAGCTCTGCCCTCAATACTCCCGCTGATCAGTTCACCGATTTCACCGATGATATGGCCTGAAGTAATCACGCCTTCGTTCAGCGGAATTAAATAATCCCCAGATTCATTATGTGCGGATTCCAATCGGTCTACATATAACTTAGCTAACCGTACGGTCTCCGAATCCAACTCACGATCTGCTGCTCTACAGGCTCCGACCGCATTGATATGTACTCCAGGCTTCAGCCATTCCCCTTTGAGCACAGGCTCTGTGGATGCTGTTACGGTACAAATGATATCTGCTGGATTAACTGCCTCTTGAATAGACTTAGCCACAAGGATGTCCACACCATATTTACGACTCATTTCTGCTTGGAAATCTCTTGCCTTTGCAAGTGTCCTACTCCAAACTCTGACCTCACGAATCGAACGAACCAGTAGCATCGCTTCCAGATGACTTTTGGCTTGCTCGCCCGTACCTAGAATGGCAAGCACCTCTGCATCTTCTCTAGCCAGATAACGAGTGGATACTGCGCTAACAGCCGCTGTGCGAATTGCGGTAATCTTTTGTCCATCTACTACAGCTTTCAGAACACCGGTAGAAGAATCGAATAGCGTAACAAGCCCTTGATGGGAAGGTAAACCTGAGCCATGGTTGCTTGGAAACACACTGATGATTTTGGCGCCTGCTACTTCTTCACTCTGCAAAAAGCCCGGCATTAAGCCAATCAGATTGCCTTTGTGCAGCGGGAGTACTTGTCTTAAGCTCTGTATGGCTTGTCCTGCGGACGAGTCCTTCAAAACGGATTCCATCACTGTGATGCAAGACTTCATTGCTAATAGCTCAGCCACTTCATTTTGATTAATAACTAGCATAAGACAAACCTCCTTTACTTCATTGTGGCAACAAATGCGGGAGCGCAAAATTATTCTTTATATCATAACTTATACGCTTTAAATATTCATGTATAAAGCTGGAAATCAGCAATCTTTACTATATTCATTTCCCTGATGAAAGCACTCCTAAGGATGAAGGAAAAATCAAAGCGATTGGGGTCTCCAACTTCTCCATTGAACAGCTGAGAGAAGCCAACAAGGACGGGCATGTGGATGTTCTCCAATCCCACTACAACCTGCTGCACCGTGATGCAGAAAAAGAACTACTCCCTTACACGCAGGAGCTTGGCATTTCTTTCGTTCCTTACTTCCCGCTCGCGTCCGGCCTTCTTGGCGGCAAGTATAAGCAAGGTGATACGTTCAGCGACAATAGAAAGAACAACCCAATGTTTCAAGGAGCGACCTTTGCCAAAAACCTGGAGAAGGTGGACAAGGTTCGCCAAATTGCCGATGCCAAAGGTGTTGAAGTCGCACATGTGGTGCTAGCCTGGTATTTGACCGTACCTTCCATCGACGCACTTATTCCCGGAGCTAAACGTCCGGAACAGATCGTATCGAATCTCCAGACTCTGAAAGTTCAGCTGACATCAGATGAGATCAAAGCAATTGATTCAATCTTCCGTGCGTAATAGATCCTTATATGTAAGTAATGTAAAGGGGGTAGTCCTAGAAGTCATGAAATGGCTACTGGGGCAGCCCCTTTTCTAAGGAATAGCGTCACTGGAGTCCGAAAGCCTTAATTAATAGATCAAGACTCGATAGCGCAGCTAGCCAACAAACAAAAATACAGGGCAGCCAATTCTTATCGAATATCCTAAATTCTTTGTATTAGTAAATATTGTTTGCTATACTTTCTCTGTGTATCAGTAGACTTAAATTTTTATACAAAGGGGAATTCCTTGATGATTATTCAACCTAAAACACGCGGATTTATATGCACAACAGCCCATCCAGAGGGATGCGCCAAACAAATAGAACAACAAATTGAATATGTAAAAGCACAAAAGAAAATTGAGGGACCTGCGAATGTACTTGTCATCGGTGCCTCTACCGGATACGGACTAGCTTCTAGAATTTCAGCTGCTTTTGGTGCTGGCGCCAATACCATTGGTGTGTTCTTCGATAAGGCTGCAGAAGGTCAGCGCACCGCATCTGCAGGCTGGTACAACTCCGCTGCCTTTGAACAACAAGCAGCAGAGCTTGGACTTAAATCACACAGCATAGTTGGTGATGCCTTCTCTGATGCGATTAAAGAGAAGACCATTGCATTGATTAAAGCTGAATATGGCACCATCGATTTAGTTATTTATAGTGTCGCTTCACCTCGTCGTACCCATCCGGTAACAGGAGAAACCTTCTCCTCCGTTATTAAACCAGTGGGAACAGCGTATTCGAATAAAACCTTGAACTTCCATACAGGCGAAGTATCCATGACCACCATTGAGCCTGCTAATGAAGAAGAAGTACGTCAGACAATCGCTGTAATGGGCGGCGAAGACTGGAGAATGTGGATCGATCAGCTTCAAGCAGCTGATGTCCTTGCAGATGGCGCTACTACCGTTGCTTACTCCTACATCGGGCCTGAAATCACTCACCCTATCTATCGGGATGGGACAATTGGCCAAGCCAAGCACGATCTGGAACAGACTGCGATTCAAATGAATGACCTTCTTTCAGCAAAAGGCGGACGTGCCTTTGTATCCGTTAATAAGGCGCTCGTAACTCAGTCCAGCTCAGCTATTCCTGTAGTGCCCCTTTATATCTCTGCACTTTATGAAGTGATGAAGGAAAAAGGCCTGCACGAGAACTGTATTGAACAAATGTATCGCTTGTTCTCTGAGCACCTATACGGTGAAGGCAAGGCTACTGCGGACGGAAGCTGCTTGATCCGCATTGACGACTGGGAAATGCGTGAGGACGTTCAGACAGAGGTTATGAAACGTTGGGACGAGCTGACAACTGATAATGCAGGTGAGCTGGCAGATCTTGAAGGCTACCGTCAAGATTTCTTCAATCTGTTTGGCTTTAGAACTGATGGCGTAGACTACGAAGCAGATATTGATCCTAATGTCGACATTCCAAATATGTACTAAAATGATTCTGAGCACTTCCATATATTAATTATGGATGTGTATAAAAAAAGAGGTTGTCTGCAAAAGTAGTGAATTCTACTGATGTGGCAGCCTCTTTTTTGTACTTTGCTTACAACCTACCTATACGTCGTAGGGCATATTGGCTTAGCCTCCCGCTTTGTGATATGGTTTGATAGAATACTGCATGTTCTAACTTACATTCTAAGGAGTGAATCACTCATGGTTAAGAAAATTAGTGTAGCGAATGGTGCACTTGACGTGTCCCAAATTTCGCTTGGCTGTATGCGGATTGCGGATTTATCTGCAAAAGAGGCTGATACACATGTACATAGTGCGTTGGAGCTCGGAATAGACTTCTTTGATCATGCCGACATTTATGCGGACGGCAAAGCTGAAGAAGTATTCGCAGGGGTACTTCAGAACAATCCTGGTATGCGTGATAAAATGCTGATCCAAACCAAATGCGGAATCCGCAAAGGCTATTTCGATTTCTCCAAAGAGCATATCCTAGAATCCGTGGAGGGTAGCTTAAAACGCTTGAAGACCGATTATATCGATGTGCTCTTGCTTCACCGTCCTGACACGCTGTTCGAGCCGGAAGAAGTGGCTGAGGCTTTTGACATTTTAGAAAACAAGGGATTGGTCAAGCATTTTGGTGTCAGCAACCAGAACCCGTTACAAATCGAGCTACTGAAGAAAAATGTAAAGCAACCGCTGCTGTTCAACCAGCTGCAATTAAGCATTATGTTCACTGGTATGATTGATACTGGCTTTAATGTGAATATGACCAACTCCGGTTCTGTTGTTCATGATGGCGGGATTTTGGAGTACAGCCGTCTACACGACATGACCATTCAGCCATGGTCGCCTTTCCAATATGGCTTTTTTGAAGGTGTATTCTTGGACAACGACAAGTTCCCTGAATTGAACGAGGTCATTAACCGTTTGGCAACTGAAAAAGAGGTTACCAATACCGCTATTGCCATTGCCTGGATTCTCAGACATCCGGCAAATATGCAGCCTGTTGTAGGTACAACCAATACGCAGCGATTGCGGGATATTGCCAAAGCATCCGATATTACACTCACCAGACCAGAATGGTATGAAATTTACCGCGCTGCGGGTAATATCCTTCCATAAATATCAAAAGCCACGAAGTACGCTAATATCGTACTTCATGGCTTTTTTTGTGACTATAATTGAAACCGTATAAGTCTTATAAAAAAAGAAACGGCATCTCTGCCGTTTCTTTTAAGGATGGACTCTCAGGGGCTCGAACCCTGGACAAATAGATTAAGAGTCTACTGCTCTACCAACTGAGCTAAGAGTCCACAATATAATGATTCACCTTACTATACTTGAAAAGAAAAAGCCCTTAGCTTAACGCATAAGAGCTTCGCTTGCTAATTGATACCGGCGAGAGGACTCGAACCTCCACGGTTTCCCTCTCGATTTTGAGTCGAGCGCGTCTGCCATTCCGCCACGCCGGCAAAGTATGAAGTTAAAATATGGCGCGCCCTGAGAGATTCGAACTCCCGGCCTTTTGATTCGTAGTCAAACGCTCTATCCAGCTGAGCTAAGGGCGCAAAATTTATATGGAGCGGACGACGGGAATCGAACCCGCGACCCTCGCCTTGGCAAGGCGATGCTCTACCGCTGAGCCACGTCCGCACACAGTATGTATTAGTGTCCGACTCACTTAAGAAGTGAGCCATGAAGGACTCGAACCTTCGACACCCTGATTAAAAGTCAGGTGCTCTACCAACTGAGCTAATGGCTCATGAAGCAAGAAAAATGGCGGAACCGACGAGATTCGAACTCGCGATCTCCTGCGTGACAGGCAGGCATGTTAGGCCAACTACACCACGGTTCCAAAAGATATAATTGCTTGATGAAAATTGGTTGCGGGGGCAGGATTTGAACCTGCGGCCTTCGGGTTATGAGCCCGACGAGCTACCGGGCTGCTCCACCCCGCGTCATTAAAAAATATTTAGCTATCCATTACAATAAGAAATCTTCATGGTGGAGGCTGAGGGGATCGAACCCCCGACCCTCTGCTTGTAAGGCAGATGCTCTCCCAGCTGAGCTAAGCCTCCATGTAAAGAAGCAACTCAATTATCATAACACATTCCAACCTGTAATGCAACATTTTATTTCAGAAGAACAATTACGTTTTAAAAAAAATGGTGACCCGTATGGGATTCGAACCCATGTTACCTCCGTGAAAGGGAGGTGTCTTAACCCCTTGACCAACGGGCCGTATTGAAAATAAAATGTTTTGACAACAAAAAATATTATATCATGTATATCGAAGTATAGCAATACCTAAATTAATATATTTTCACTTTTCTCCTATAATAGGCGTTAAAGTGATATCAAGCTTACTAGCTATCATCTTTACGACTCCTAGAGTAGTCAGGTTATTTGTGTCTAAATGGTCTTTGAATACGTCCTTATTAAGCCCTGTGAGGCATCTGTCGATCTGTTGAACGGCCCACGAGTCATTCCCTTCACCTCTACCACTCAATCTCTTGAGCAGCGTCTCTCGTGAGGCACACAAAGTAAAATGATGAACCTCTAATCCCTCATTTATTAGATTACCAGCAATGTCCATCCAATATTCTGGATTAACTATGGTCATAGGTACGATAATCATCCCCCTATATTCGCTAGCTATGTATTTTAGCATGGAATGGTTAATTTCACGCCAAAGATCATAGTCCTGAAAGTCACTTTTTGTCATCACATCAGGAATGTTTCCCCTTATGTAATACCCTACATTCTCTGGATCGTATACAAAAGAATCAGGAAGTCTGCGATGTAATTCATATGCAGTTTCTGTCTTCCCCGCACCAAAAGCTCCATTGATCCATATAATCAAGATCTTTATCCCCCATGAATAATCTATTAGTGACTCTATTAAACCACTTTATCATAAAAACCCTTACAAGCAAATTCACTCTACAAGGTACAACAAAAAGACCACTGTCGATTACTCAACAGTGGTCTTGTGTGCTTGGCAACGTCCTACTCTCCCAGGACCCTTCGGTCCAAGTACCATCGGCGCTGGAGGGCTTAACGGTCGTGTTCGGGATGGGTACGCGTGGAACCCCTCCGCTATCGCCACCAAACGGGCATTTGCGGTACAAATGCATTATTCAGGTCTCAGCATCGCCAAATGCTGAAAACAAATTCATCATCATACAGCCACTAGGACCATATGGTTTAGAACTTGATGCCTGAAAACTGAATCCGAATTGAATTTGCGTTTGCCCTTCTTACGGGGCCCCCGGAAAGTACTCGGAATTAGCTTCGCAGCTTCTTCTTCACTTTTTGGGGTATTTTTAGGATAAGCCCTCGACCGAT